>NZ_CEEDAR010000001.1:0-81367 GCF_979252985.1 Clavibacter sp. AC415
CTGGCGTCATCCCGGACCCGGGGTCCCGCCGTGGAGCTCCTCGGCCGAGCTCGGGGAGCCGGGCGGCATCCGCTGCCTCCTCGTGCACGGATCCAACGTCGTCGTCTCCGCCCCCGACGTGAGGCGCGGTCCGCCGCTCCCTCGCGCGCGACCTGCTGGTGGTGTGCGACCTGGTGCTCTCCGAGACCGCCGCGCTCGCCGACGTCGTGCTGCCCGTCACTCAGTGGGCCGAGGAGGAGGGCACGACCATGTTGCTCGAGGGCCGCGTCATCCGCCGCCGCCGAGCGGTCGACCCGCCGCCCGAGGTGCGCAGCGAGCTCGAGGTGATGGCCGCCCTCGCGGCCCGGCTCGACGCGCCCTCCACCTGGCCCACCGACCCTGCCGTCGTCTTCGACGAGTCCGCGCGCGCCTCCGCGGGCGGCCTCGCCGACTACTCCGGCCTCAGCCATGCCCTCCTGGACGACGACGCCGTCGAGGGCTTCTGGCCGTACCCGGCCGGATCCACGGGGACGCCGCGTCTCTTCGCCGACCGGTTCGCGCACCCCGACGGCCGGGCGCGGCTCGTCGCCGTCACCCCGCGGGACGTGACCGCGGAGGACCCGGCACCCGTCGGCGGCGCCCTCACGCTCATCACCGGGCGCCTCCTCGAGCACTACCAGTCGGGGGCGCAGACCCGGCGGGTGCCCGAGCTGCAGGACGCGCAGCCGGTGGCGTTGCTGCAGATCCACCCGTCCGCCGCGGTCCGGCTCGGGATCGCCCACGGGGCGCCGGTCGCGATCGCGAACGCGCGCGGCGAGGTGCGGGCGGTCGCGGAGGTGACGGCCGGCATCCGGCACGACACGGTCTTCCTGCCGTTCCACTACGCGGGGTCCGAGTGCGCGAACCTGCTGACCGCCGCCGCGGTGGATCCCGTCTCCGCCATGCCCGAAGTTCAAGCGCACGCCCGTGACCGTCCGCGCGCTCGCGCCGCTCCAAGGAGCCCGCGCGTGGCTGAGGGCTCCCGCGGCCCGCTCCGCGTGCTCGTGGTGGGCCACGGCCCGGTCGCCGCGCGCCTCGTCGAGGAGCTCCTCCCGGTCGTCCGCACGGGATCCGTCGCGGTCGTCGTGGTGGGCGCCGAGGAGGAGGACCCGTAGCAACCGCGTGCTCGTGGCCGAGCACGCGGTGGGCGCGCCGACCGCGAGCACGCCTCGACGGTGGCCGACACGGCCGCGGCCGAGGAGGCCGGCGTCCGCGTGATCCGGGGCGACGCCGTGGTCGCGATCGACCGCGCGCGCCGCACGGCGGCCCTGCACTCGGGGGGCGAGGTCGCCTACGACCGGCTGGTGCTCGCCACGGGCGCCCGCGCGCACGTTCCGCCGATGGACGGGCTCGAGGCATCCCGGCATGCCCGCGGCGACGTCCCCGGGCACCCGGACGCCCTCGACCACGGACGCCGGCCCCTGCCGACCGGGGTCGTCGCGCTGCGGGACCTGCGCGACGCGCGGACGGTGCGCCAGGCCGTCCGCGCCGGGCGCCGCGTCATCGTGCTCGGCGCGGGCGTCCTCGGCATGGAGCTCGCGCTCGCCGCCGCCGAGCGGGGCGCCGACGTCGTCGCCGTGCACCACGGGGACGTGCCGATGGCCCGGAACCTCGACCGGGGCGGCGGGCGCACCCTCAGCCACGCGGCCGACGCGGCCGGCGTCGCCATGGCGGCGCACGCCCGCGCCGAGGGCGTCCTGCTGCACGACCGCGGCACCGGCGACGAGCGGTTCCAGGCGCTGCTCCTCGCCGACGGCGGCCGCATCGACGGCGACCTCCTCGTGCTGTCCTGCGGCGTCACGGCCCGCGACGAGCTCGCCTCCGCGGCGGGCCTCGCGGTCGGCCGCGGGGTGCTCGTGGACGGCGACCTCCGGAGCTGGACGGATCCGGACGTCTTCGCCATCGGCGACTGCGCCCACGTCGCCGTGCCCGGATCCGCCCGGCCCGACGGCCAGGTGCCCGGCGGCCCGTCGGGCCTCATCGGTCCCGGCTGGCGCCAGGCGGACGCCCTCGCGGCGCTCCTCGCGGCGGAGGCGTCGGCTCCGGGCGGGCGCGCGGCGGCCGGGAGCGGGCGCACGGCCGCCGCCGCCGACTCCGGGCGCCCGCCCGTCGTGATGCTCAAGGCGGAGGGCGTGGACGTCGTCGCGGGCGGGGACGTGACCGCCGAGCCGTGGGACGACCCGCCGAGGCGTCGCCGCCGCCCCGGTCGTGCGCATACCGCGGACTACGCGGCCGACGCCACGGGCACGGGCGCGGGCGCGGCGGGGGCCGCGGCCGATCCCGGCCCCGCGCCCCGCGAGGTGGCCGTGTGGACGGACCCCGCTCGCGGCGCGTACGTGAAGACGGTGACGCGCGACGGGGTCCTCGTCGGGTTCGTCGCGGTCGGGATGCCGCGCGCGGGCGCCGAGCTCACGCTCCTGTTCGAGCGCGGCGGCGAGCTGCCGGCCGACCGGTCGGTGCTCCTCCGCCTCGACGCGGCCGACGCCGGCACGCTGCTCATGGGAGACCCGCTCGCGCCCGACGCGACCGTGTGCTGGTGCAACGGCGTGACCGCGGGCACCATCGCGCAGGCGGCCGCCGACGGCGCGACCACGGTCGAGGGGATCGGCGCGTGCACGCGCGCGGGGACCGGCTGCGGGACGTGCCGGGGCCGCATCCAGGAGGTGCTCGCGTCCGCGGGCGGGCGGGCGGCGGCGCTGCTCTGAGGGCGCCTGCCGGCGACCGTCCGGTCGCCGGTCGCCGGCCGCGGTGGTGGCGTGTCGGCGGCTCGGGGGCCCGACGGCCCGCCGCCGCCGGGGGTCAGCCGGGCAGCGGGATCACGCGCACGTGCTCCCCGGCGCGCGCCCCGGCCGACGGGACGACCGCCAGCGCGTCCGCGGCCGCTAGGCCGCGCAGCATGCCCGGGCCCTGCGCCCCGACGGGCACGAGCCGGCCGTCCGCGTCGAGGGCGCACGCGACCAGCCGGGTCCCGGATCCGCCGCCCGGCAGCTCGGCCCCGGCCACGGCGCGGGCCGGCACCGGCAGCGGACGCCCGGCGAGGCCGTCGGCGACGGCCGGCGCGAACGACAGGAGGCAGGCGATCGCGGCGAGCGGGTTGCCGGGGAGGCAGAGCACGCCGCGTCCGTCGGGCAGCTCCGCGAGCATCACGGGATGCCCGGGTCGCATCCGCACGGCGTCGACGACGAGCCGCGCGCGGAGGGCGTCGAGGGCGGCGCGGACGTGGTCGGCGGGGCCGCGGGAGCTGCCGCCGGTCGTGACCACGAGGGGGGCGGTGGCCTGCGCGATGGCGTCGCGCGTGGCGCGGGCGTCGTCGGGGACGCGCAGGGTGGATCCGCTGCCGAGCCCGCATGCGGCGAGGAGCGCGGGCAGCGCGGGGCCGATGGCGTCGCGCACCCGGCCCGGCACCGGGACGCCCCGGTCGACGACCTCGTCGCCTAGGTGGACCACGTCGGCGCGCGCCGCCGCCAGGACCGGCAGCAGGTCGTGCCCGGCCGCGGCCGCGAGCCCCAGACGCACCGCGGTGAGCCGGGTGCCGGCGGTCAGCAGCACGTCGCCGCGGTACGCCTCCTCGCCCGCCGGCCGGATCTCGGCCCGAGCCCGGGCCCGGCCCCCGGGCGCGAGGGCGTTGACCCGGAGCACGCCGGACGCGACGTCGCCGTGCTCGCTGCGGAGGATCCCGGCGGTCGCGGGCGGCACGGGGGCGCCCGTCGCGATGGGCCGCGCCTCGTCCGGCGCGAGGGCGACGACGGCCGGTGCGTGCCCGGCGAGGACGGGGTCGCCGACGCGCCACGGTCCTGGCCCGGGGGATCCGACCGCCCACCCGTCCATGGCGGAGGCGTCGGCCCCGGGGAGGTCGGCGCGCGCGCGGAGGTCCGCGGCGAGCGTGCGCCCGTGGGCGTCGCCCAGCGGCACGAGCTCCGCCGACGCGGCCCCGCGCGCGCGCGTGCGCCCGCCGAGGAGGAGCGCGGCGGCGCGCGCGTCGTCCCAGTCGGCGTCCCGCAGCGGCGCGGGCGTCGCGGGCGTCGACGGCACGACCGCCGCTCGCGTCGACCGCGCGTCCGCCGGCTCCGTCCGCGTCGGCGTCATGCCCGGCCGCCCAGGTCCTGGTCCGGGGCGGCGGGCGCGGCGTCGGCGCGGAGGAGGTCGTCCCCGCCCGCCGCGCCGCCGTCCACGGCGACGGGACCGACCGGGTCCCGCAGGTGGTCGATCTCGGCCGTGATCTCCGCCGCCAGCCGCCGCGCGTCGGCCGCCGTGCCGCCCGCCCGCCCCACCGCGAGGCCCAGCAGGAAGGTCGTCAGGGGCGCGGCGGGCCGGGCGACGCCGTGGGCGGCGTCACGGGCGAGGTCGAGCACGAGCGCCACCTCGACCTCCTGCGCGGGCAGCTCGAGGAGCGCGGCGACCCGGTCGACCCAGGCGTCGAGCACGGCGGGGGAGGTGTCAGCGGGCATCGGGGATCCTGTCGTCGGGGAGGCGGAGACGGTGGGCGCGCGCGTCGTCGGGGGTGTCCACGTCGGCGCAGAGCCGGGCGGGCAGGTCGGCATGGGCGACGCGATCCGCACCGAGCGCATCGAGCACCCGGCGGAGCGAGGCGCCGTCGACGCCCGTGGCGCGGTCGATCGCGTCGAGCGCGGCGACGAGCGGAGCCGCCCGGTACAGGGCGAGGAGCGGCTGGGCCCGCCCGCCGGGATCGCGGGCGACGATCGCGTCCCGGCCGTCGGCGAGACCGGCGTCGTGCCGCAGCGGCAGGAGCGCGCGCACCGCCGCGGGCGCGCGCGCGAGATCGGCGGCGAGCACGAGGACCCAGTCCGGGAGCGCGTCCGGCGTCAGGGCGCGGACCCCCGCGGCGAGGGCGGCAGCCGGCCCGCCGTGCGCGGGTGCCTCGTCGACCCGGCTCACGGATCCCGCCCGCCGCCATGCGCCGTCCGTGCGGGCACCCGGTCGGTTGCCGGTCCCGACGACGACGACGCGGGCGCAGCCGCCCGCCGCGCGCACCGCGTCGTCGAGCAGCGAGACGCCGTCGCGGGAGAGGGCCGTCTTGTCGATGCCGCCGAGCCGCCGGGCGCGTCCCCCGGCGAGGACCACGGCCGCCGCGTCGTCGGCGCGGACGGGATCCGCACCGACGTCATCGGTGCGGACGTGATCGGCGTGCACGTCCGTCGTCGCTGCGGTCACGGGTCCTCCGGTCGGATGCGGCCGGCATGCCGGGGCGATCGGTGTCCCGCCGACGCTAGCGCGGGGTCGTTTCCGGCGCGTTGCGGGCAGGGACCCGCCGCGTTGCCGCGACCTCTCCGCGGGGCCCGGCGCATGCGAGGCCCCGGCGGTTCCGGTTCCGCGGCCGGGGCGCCGGGCCGGCCCGGAGCCCGCGGCCGGCTCAGGCCCCGGGCTCGCCCAGCGTCGCGAGGCGCCCGTGCCCGGGCAGCACGCGCGTGCCGGTCGGCAGCGCGAGGAGCTCGCGGAAGGCGGCGTCGGCGCGGGCCGCGTCCCGGTGGAACATGCGCGCGAGCTGCTGCGGTCCCTCGACCGCGCTCGTCGGGTGCCCGGTCACGAGCGCGTCGCCCGAGATCACGAGGCCGAGCCGGGGGATCGCGTACGACGTGTGGCCGAGGGTGTGCCCGGGCGTGGCGTGCGGCACGGGTCGGCCGGGCACGTCGAGGGGGCCGCCCATCGCGTGCGCGCGGACGTCCGGGTAGCCCTCGGCGCGGAGGCCGCCCGCGGCCACGGCGGCGTCCGCCCACCGCATCACGCGCGGGTCGTCGGCGTGCTCGATGACCTGCGCGAGCGTGACCTGGTGGAGGAAGTCGCGCCGCACGTGGCCCACCTCGTCGGGTCCGGCCAGCACCGCGGGCGCGTCGGCCCGGGCGGCGACGACCTCGCCGAGGCCGCCGATGTGGTCGCCGTGCGCGTGCGTGAGGAGGACCGCGCGGAGGTCGACCGCTCCCGTGCGGGCGCCGATCTCCGCGAGGCTGGCGATCACGGCCGGGGCGTCGGCCGGGTAGCCGGCGTCCACGAGCGTGACGTCGGCTCCCCTCGGTGAGCACCACCCAGTTCACGTGCGGTCCGTGGACGAGGAACACGTCCGGCTCGATGTCGACGATCTCGTAGGCAGCGGGCATGGATCCTCCGGGCTCGGGCGGTCGCGGGGTGCCCATCCTGAGGTCGGACGGGATCCTCGCCGACGGCGTCCTCCCCACCCCGGTCGCGACGCCCACCGCACCCGGTCCCACGGGCCGGCCCTCAGCGCGCCTCGTCCGCCTCCCGCCGCCCGAGGGCCACGTCCTCGGCGTCGATCATCGACAGCACGGCGCGCACGGCGAGCTCCGGGTACCGTCCCTCGCGGCGGGCGGCGAGGACCGCGGTGCGCTCCGCGTCGATCATGCGGCGCCGCACGCGATCGTGCGCGAGCCGCTCGCTCGTCGTCTCGGGCAGCGCGTCGTCGTCGGGCGCCGCGCCCTCCTCGCGCATCGCGTCGTCGCGTGCCCGGATGCCGGCCTCGCGCGCCTCGTCGAGCAGGCGGTCCCGGTCGGAGCGCTCCTGGTCGTCGGCGGAGTGGCCGAGGCGGAGGCGGCGGATGATCGCGGGCAGCGCGAGGCCGCCCACGAGGGTGCCCGCCACCATCACGAAGGCGAGGAACTGGAGCAGCTCCCGCTCGGGCGTCTCCTCCGGCAGCAGGAACGCGGCGGCGAGCGTGACCACGCCGCGGACGCCGGCGGAGGAGACGGCGGTGACGGTCCGCCAGGTCCAGGTGCGGGCCCGGAGGCGCGCGGGCCCGTGGTCGAACAGCACCTTCGCGAGCGCGACGGAGACGAAGCGGGCCGCGGCCAGCACCGCCAGCAGGAGGATCGACAGCCCCGCGATCCGCCAGCCGTCGAGGCTCGACTCGGGGAGCCCGCGCACTATGCCCGCGAGGCTCAGCCCGATGAGGAGGAAGACCGCGTTCTCGAGCAGGAACTGGATGGTGCGCCAGTTCACCGACTCCGCGATGCGGGCCTCGGGCGACTGGATCAGCGGCGCGCGGTAGCCGAGCACCAGGCCCGCCGCGACCACCGCCAGCACGCCGGATCCGCCGAGCTCCTGGGCCGGGATGAACGCGACGTAGGGGATCGCGAGCGACAGGCTCGTGTCGAGGACGGCCGAGCGCAGGTAGCGCCGCACCGCCGAGAAGAGGAACGCGACCCCGAGGCCGACGCCCACGCCGAGCAGGACGGCCACGACGAACCCGCCGGCGACGTCGACGGGGTGCACGATGCCCACGATCGCCGCGATGGCCGTGTTCAGCGCGACCAGCGCGGTCGCGTCGTTGAGGAGGCTCTCGGTCTCGAGGATCGACATCACGCGCCGGGGGAGCCGCACCCGCCCCGCCACCGCGGACACCGCAACGGCGTCGGTGGGCGCCACGACGGCGCCGAGCGCGAGGGCCGCCGCGAGCCCCACCGCGGGCACGAGCGCCCAGAGGGTGAGCCCGAACACGAGGAGGGTCACCACCACGACGCCCACCGACAGGACGACGATGCTGTCACGCCTAGCCCGGATGTCGGCGAGCGGCGTGCGGATCGCCGCGGCGAACAGCAGCGGCGGCAGGAGCCCGTAGAGCACGGCGTCCGGCTCGATCTCGATCTGCGGCACGCCCGGCACGAACGACAGGGCCGCGCCGACGGCGACCAGCGCGACGGGTGCCGACCAGCCGGCACGGCCCGCCACCCCCGAGACCACGACGGTCACGACGACGAAGGAGACGACCCAGGCGATGATCTCGGGCATGCACGGCTTCCGGTAGGGGGGGCGGTGGTGGGCGGGGGTCGCGGCGGCGTCAGCCGGCGGCGATGCGGGCGCGCGCGGCGTCGAGGTCCCGGGCGTCCAGCCCGTGGCCGCCGGGCCGCACGTGCGACACGGCGTCGGATCCGCGCAGGAGCGCCTCCCGGACCGTGCGCTCCACGTCGACCAGCGGCGCCATGGCGTCCGCGTCCCCGTTCAGCATCGTGATCCGCGTGCCCGCCAGGTCGTCCGCCGGCATCCGGTCCCCGAGCGGCCAGCGCGCGGAGAACGCGATCGTCGCGGGCACCGCGGCCGGATGCAGCAGCGTGGTCGCCAGCGCCATGTTCGCCCCGTTCGAGAAGCCGACCGCGAGGATCGCGCGGCCCTGGAGAGCGTAGGCCGACCGGGCCTCCTCGACCAGCGCGGCGAGCTCCGCCGCGCGCGCCACCACGTCGTCGACGTCGAAGACGCCCTCGGCGTGGCGGCGGAACCAGCGGGTCGCCGATCCCTCGAGGACGCTCCCGCGGGGCGCGAGCACGGGCTGCCCGGGGGCGACGAGCCGCGCGAGCTCGAGGCCCTGACGCTCGTCGGCGCCCGTGCCGTGGAGTCCGAGGACCACGGGTCCCGCGCCGGCGCCCGGCACGAACTCGTGCGGCGTCCGGTCGAGGAGGGCGCTCACGAGGCGTCGCCGCGGGCCGGGGAGGCCTCGGGCTCCTCGTCGGGCAGGCGCAGCGGGGGGACGGCGGCCTCGATGTCGGCGCGGCTCGGCTCCAGCCAGGGCGGGAGGCGGAGGCTGCGGCCGAGCTCGAGCAGCGGCTCGTCGATGTCGAAGCCGGGCGTGTCGGTCGCGATCTCGAAGAGCACGCCGCCGGGCTCGCGGAAGTAGATCGACGTGAAGTACTGCCGGTCGAGGATCTGCGTGACCTGGTGCCCGCGGTCCACGAGCTCGTCGCGCCAGGCCTGCTGCTCGACGCGGCCCGGCACGCGGAAGGCGACGTGGTGCACGGTGCCGCCGGCGGTGAGGCCCGGCTGCGCGGCGGGGTCGGCCACGACGTCCACCAGCGCGCCCGGTCCGCCGTCGCCCGCGGCGTAGCGGAAGCGGCCGTCGCGCTCGTCGACGAGGCGGAGGCCGAGGTCGTCGGTGAGGACGGCGGCGGTGCCCGCGGGGTCCCGCACCGTCAGCACCGAGGAGTGTTGGCCGCGGATCGCGTGCTCGGCCGGCACCTCGGCGGAGTCCCACGGGTCGCGGGGATCGACGACGGAGGAGGCGACGAGATCGATCTGCAGCCCGTCGGGGTCGCGCAGCGAGAGTCGCTCCTCCGCGGAGGACACGGTCGAGATGGACGGCTCGACGCCGATTCCGCGGAGGTGCTCCGTCCACCAGCCGAGGCTCCCGGCGGGCACGGAGAAGGCGGTCGTCGTGGACTGGCCGGCGCCGACGCGTCCCGCCGGCACGCCCTTCCACGGGAAGAAGGTGAGGAGCGAGCCGGGGGCGTCCCTCGGCGTCGCCGTAGTACAGGTGGTAGCTGCCCGGGCTGTCGAAGTTCACCGTGCGCTTGACGAGCCGGAGCCCCATCGCACGGACGTAGAAGTCGACGTTCCGCTGGGGATCGCCGCCGATGGCGGTGACGTGGTGCAGTCCCTGGGTGGTGGCGGTCATGGTGCGCTCCCCTTCGTGCGGCCCGGCCGGGCCATGTCCATGCAAACGCATGGGACGCGGGATCATTCCCGCTCCTTCCACGACGCGGCGTGCGCCTCCCGGAGCGCGGAGAGCAGCGCGCGCGCCGCCGGCTCGAGCACCGCGTGGCGCCGGACCGCCAGCGACAGGAGCCACGGGGCGTCCAGTCCCGGGACGCGGTGCACCGCGCAGCGCCCCGGGTCCGCGAGCAGGGGCACGAGCGCGACGCCGAGCCCCGCCTCGACGTAGGCGGGCACCGCCGTGAGGTCGGCGACCTCGATCCCCACCCGACGCCCCACGTCGTGCGCCGCGAGGAGGCGGTCGGCGTGCACGCGGTTGCCGAAGCCCGGCGGGGTGTCGACGAACACCTCGTCGACCAGGTCCCGGACGCGGATCCGGGCACGGTCGGCGAGTCGGTGCCCGGGCGCCAGGAGCAGCACGGTGGGGACCTCCCGCACGGTCTCGAGCCGGAGCCGGGCAGGTCGCCCGGGGGCAGGCCGACGAACGCGATGTCGAGGCGGCCCGCGGCGAGGTCGTCCGCGAGCCCGCGGGTCCCCTCGGGCGAGGTGACCAGCTGGAGGTCGACGGCCGGGTGCGCGGCGTGGAAGCGCCCGAGCAGCCGGGGGAGGCCGATGAGGTCGATGCTCGCGAACACGCCGAGCCGCACGCGTCCCCGCAGCTCGCCGCCCGTCTCGCGCGCCTCCGCCGAGACCCGGTCGGCCGCCGACACGGCGGCCCGGGCGAGGGGGAGGAGGCGCTCGCCCGCGGCCGTGAGGGAGACGGGCGACGTGGAGCGGTCGAGCAGCACCGTGCCGAGCGACCGCTCCAGCGCCTGCACCGACGCCGACACGGTGGACTGCGTCGCGTGCAGGCGGCGCGCGGCGCGCGTGAAGCCCAACTCCTCGACCACGGCGATGAGGAACTCGAGCTGGCGGGTCTCCATGCGATCATCATCGTCCATGGCGATGGGCATCGCCAGGATCATCCGTTGGACACGATGGGCGCACCGGCGGACCCTCGGACCATGACCACCGCGCTCCTGACGCCGCCCGCCGCCGTCGCCTCCCGACCCCGCCACCGTCTCGCGCACGCCGCGGGCTTCTGGACCACGGCCGTGGCCTTCACCGTCGTCATGGCCTACGCGACGGTGCCCACCCCGCTCTACGCCCTCTACCAGCAGCGCGACGGCTTCCCGACCTGGGTGCTCACCGTCGTCTTCGCCGCCTACGCGGTGGGGGTGGTCGCGAGCCTCTTCCTGGTGGGCCACCTCAGCGACCAGGTCGGGCGTCGGCGCCTCTCGCTCCTGGCGATCGGCGTCGAGGTCGTCTCCGCCGCGCTGTTCCTGCTGTTCCCGGAGGTGCCGGGGCTGATCGTCGCGCGCCTCGTCAGCGGCGTCGGGGTCGGGATGCTGACCGCCACGGCCACGGCGCACCTCGGCGAGCTGCACGCGGCGGCCCGGCCGGAGGGGTCCCCGCAGCGCGCCGCCGCCGTGTCCGGCGTCGCGAACATCGGCGGGCTCGCGCTCGGGCCGCTCGCGGGCGGGCTCGCCGCGGAGCTGCTTCCCGCGCCGCTCGTCGTGCCGCACGCCGTGTTCCTCGTCCTGCTGCTCCTGGCACTGGGGGCCGTGGCGCTCGTGCCCGAGACGGTGCGGGCACCCGCGCTCCGGCGCCCGTACCGGCCGCAGCGCGTGGCGATCCCCGCGGCCTCGCGCGGGGCGTTCGCCGCGGCCGCGGCGGCCGCGTTCGCCGGGTTCGCGGTCTTCGGGCTCTTCACCTCCCTCGCGCCGACGTTCCTCGCGACGACGCTCGGGCAGACCGGCCGGCTCCTGTCCGGGTCCGTGTCCTTCGCGGTCTTCGCCGCGGCCGCCGTGTCCCCGCTCGTCGCGGCGCGCCTCGACGGACGGCGTCAGGTCGCGGTGTCGCTGGTCCTCCTGCCCGCGGGCCTCGTGCTGCTGGCCGCGGGCGGCATCCTCGCGTCCCTGGCGCTCTTCGTCGCCGGCGGCGTGCTCGCGGCGGCGGGCGTCGGGCTGTCGTTCCGCAACGCCCTCGCGACCGCGGGCGCGCTCGTGGAGCCGGCGCGGCGCGGCGAGGTCCTGGCCGCGGTGTTCCTCGTCGCCTACGCGGGGATGGCCGTGCCCGCGCTCGTCGCCGGCGTCGCGCTCGCCCGGGTGGCCCCGGTCGCGGTGCTCACGGCCTTCGCGGCCGTCGTGCTGGCGCTCGGGGTGGCCGCGGGCGCGGGCCTGCCTCCGCGCCGCCCGGCGCTGCTGACGCCCGCCCGCCGCACGGCGCGTGCCGGCCGCCGCATGGTGCGCGACCGTCGGCCGGGCACCTAGCCTGGAGCGCGAGGGGGCGCCGATGGACGTGCACTGGCTGAGCGCGCCGGACGACGAGGTCGCCCGGGCGATGCGCGCCGTGCGGACCGGGGCCCGGCCGCGGTGGATGCCGTCGCGGCGCAAGGTGCTGGCGCACGTCAGCGACTCCCTCCTGCTCTGGGCCCTGTGTCTCGTCCTCATGACCTGGGGTGTCGTGACCGACGGTCGGGGCGACGGCACCGTCACCCCGTCGACCATCGCGGGCCTGTCCGCCGCGGCCGTCGTCCTGGGCGCGTGGTTCCTCGGATCGCGCCTCCTGCACCGCTGGGCGGCGCAGCCCCCGTCGCCGCGGTCCCGCGGCCGAGAGTGGCGGCAGCACCTCACCGCGCTCGCCAACGGGTTCGAGCCGGATCCCGTGGAGGGCGCCCCCTTCCGCTCGCTCATCACGGGCGGGGTGACGGGCGTCAGCGCGACCCCGCGCTTCCGCACGACCGGAGCCGAGTTCGGCGTCGTCCGCCGCCGGGGCGCCACGCACGGCGGGTGGACCTACGTGGCCCTCGCCCTGCCCGTGCCGCTCCCGCACCTGGTGCTCGACGCGACGGCGAACGACCGGCGCGGCAGCGACCTGCCGGCCAGCGTCCGGCGCGACCAGCGGCTCTCCCTGGAGGGCGACTTCGACCGGCACTTCCGGCTGTACGCGCCCGGCGAGTACGAGCGCGACGCGCTCTACCTGCTCACCCCCGACGTCATGGCCGCGCTCGTCGACGACGCCCGCGACTTCAACGTGGAGGTCATCGACCGGCGCGTGGTGTTCTTCCGCCGCGACCCGGCGGACCACTCCCGGCCCGAGCCGTGGGAGGAGGCGGGCCGGATCATCGACGGCGCGGGCGCGCGCCTCGTCAGCCGGGCGCGCCGCTACCGGGACGACCGGGCGCCGCTCGGCGGCGGCGGTCCGCCCGCGCCGCTGCGCGAGGACCGCGACGAGCAGCCGCCGGATCCCCGTCTCCCGCGCATCGCCGAGGACGGCCGCCGGCTCGACGTGCGCGACGCCCGGACGGGGACGCTCGGCTGCCTCGGCTGGGCCGCCTGGGTGGCCTTCCGCTTCCTGCTGCTCTTCGTGCCCGCCGTGTTCGCCTTCGCGGGCTTCATGTCGATCGTCGACGGGCGCTGACGACGCCGGCGGTCCTGCCGCGTCCGGTCCCGCATCGTCCAGGGCGGGCGCGGTGCCCGCCCGGAGTCGGGACGATCAGCCGGCGACGGCCCGCCGCAGCAGCTCCGCCACGCGCTCCGCGTTCGCGGGATCGACGGCCGTGAGCGCGTACGACGTGGGCCACATGGTCCCCTCGTCGAGCCGCGCCGGGTCCTGGAAGCCGAGCGTGGAGTAGCGCGTCCCGAACTTCGACCCGGGCTGGAAGAACACGACGGGCTTGCCGTCGACGTCCGCGTAGGCCGGGAAGCCGTACCAGGTCTTGGGGAGAGGTCCGGCGCGTGCTCGAGCACGAGGGCGTGCAGCCACTCCGCGATCGCCCGCTCGTCGTCGGGCATCGCCGCATGCGCGTCGAGCACGCCCTGGAGCGCCGCGGCCTGCTTGTCGGCCGACTTCTGCCGCTTCGCCTCCTCGCGCAGCTCCCGGGCGCGCTGCTTCACCGCCTCGCGCTCGTCCTTCGAGAGTCCGCCGTCGTCCGTCATGTCCGCTCCTGCCTGGTGGTGTCCCTGGAGCGTGGCAGGTGCGCGGGCAGCCGACAAGCGGCGCGCGGATCCGCGAGGCGCCCGCGACAGCGTACGGTCGGATCATGAGCACCCACGAGCAGGACCAGCCCATCATGGACGGCGCCGGCGACGCGACCGCCGAGGAGAAGCGGGCCGGGCTCGCCGAGCAGGTCGCCTACGACCACCGGGACAGCGGATCCGAGGCCATGGCCGCGGACCTCGACCGGCGCACGGCGGACGCCGGCCTCGCCGACGAGCCGGCCGACCCCGCCGCCACGCAGGCCGTCTCCACCGGCAGCGACGGCGTCGACGGCGAGGCCGACGCGGAGACCGACGGACCGCACCCCGCCTGACGCCCCGCCGGCCGGACGCGCGCCCGCGAGCGCCGCAGCCGACACGCCCGCGACGAGCCGCCCGGAATGCCCGGGCGGCGCGTCGCCGTTGGGGCAGGGGATGACCGAGATCCGAGAGACCCCCGTCCCCGCACCGTGCGTCGCCGATCCCGCGCTCGCGTCCGAGCCGGCCGCGGGCCGCACGGCGCTCGTCGTCGGCGCGACCGGCATCAGCGGATCCGCCCTCGTGGAGCGGCTCACGGCCGAGGGCTGGCAGGTGCTCGCCCTCAGCCGCCGCGCCGGGGCCGAGAGGCCCGGCGTGCGCTGGATCAGCGCCGACCTGCGCTCCGCCGACGACCTCCGCCGCGCCCTCGCCGACGAGCGCCCCACGCACGTCTTCTTCACCGCGTGGTCCCGCCAGGCCACCGAGCAGGAGAACATCGACGTCAACGGCGGCATGGTCCGCGACCTCCTCGCCGCCGTCGACGGCGCGCCCGTCGTCCACGCCGCGCTCGTCACCGGCCTCAAGCACTACCTCGGCCCGTTCGAGGCGTACGGCCAGGGCGCCATGCCCGACACCCCGTTCCACGAGGACGAGCCGCGCCTCGACGCGCCGAACTTCTACTACGCGCAGGAGGACGAGCTGTTCGCCGCGGCGTCCCGCCAGGGCTTCACCTGGTCGGTGCACCGCTCCCACACGGTCATCGGCCACGCGGTCGGCAACCAGATGAACATGGGCCTGACCCTCGCCGTCTACGGGTCGATCTGCCGCGACCTCGGGCTCCCGTTCGTCTTCCCCGGCAGCCGCACGCAGTGGGACGGCCTCACCGACGTCACCGACGCGACGGTGCTCGCCGAGCAGATGGTCTGGGCCGCGACGACGGAGGCGGGCCGGGACGAGGCCTTCAACGTCGTCAACGGCGACGTCTTCCGCTGGCGCTGGATGTGGCCGCGTCTCGCCGCCCGCTTCGGCGTGGAGCCCGTCGGCTTCGAGGACGCGCCGCGCCCGCTCGAGGCGCAGATGGCGGGCATGGAGGACGAGTGGGCGCGCATCGCCCGCGAGGCCGGGCTCGTGGAGGCCGACCTCGGCCGCATCGCGTCGTGGTGGCACACCGACGCCGACCTCGGCCGGGACATCGAGGTCGTCACCGACATCAGCAAGAGCCGGCTGGCCGGGTTCACGACCCATCACCGCACCCTCGACAGCTTCCTCGAGCTGTTCGAGCGCTACCGCGCCGAGGGGCTCATCCCGCGCTGACCGGGTGGGCCGGCGCCGGAGGGCCCGCGGGTCCCGGCGTCGGCCGGCCGTAGGCGAGGCGGCGGATCGCCCACTCTGCCGGCCCCGCCCGCCCCGCGCGCTCGAGCGCCACGGCGGATGCGACGGTGACGAGCCACACGCCGATCGCGACGAGCGCGATCCGCGCCGAGCCCGCTCCCACGCCGAGCCCGAGCGACCACGGCTCCAGCAGGATCGCGAACAGCACCGACTGGAGCAGGTAGCAGCTCATGGAGCGGCGGCCGACGGCGGCGAGGGCCCCGAGCGCCGGGCCGGGCGCCGGATCCCCGCGGCGGGCCCGCGCGGCGACCGCCCAGCCCACGAGGCCGAGGATCCCCAGCGCCCCGCCGACGCCCGTCGCTCCGTGCAGCACCGCCACGAGGTAGAGGGCGACGGGACCCGCGTCGAGCGCGCCGACGGTCGCGAGCACCAGCGGCAGCGCGCCCAGCACGCTCACGGGCAGGCCGATGAGCGCGAGGCGACGGAGCAGCGGCAGGTGGGCGGCCGGGTCCTCGAGCACCCGGCGGCGGCCGAGCAGGATCCCGAGGGCGGCCAGCGGCACGAGCGCCCCGACGGACACGGGCGTCGCGACGAGGATGGCGGCCAGGGCGATCGCGCGCGAACCGAGGTCTCCGAGGAACGAGCCGTCGCCGCCGAGGCCGAGCGCGGAGCCGGACCCGTCGTCCGCGCTGAACCCGTCGGCGCCCGCGACGATCAGGAACACGATCGCGGGGGCCCACACGAGCAGCCGGACGACGCGGTCGCCTGCCCGGTACGCGGCCGCGAGGCCGAGCCCGAGGATCCCGTACGAGAGGAGGATGTCGCCCTCGAAGAGCAGCACGACGTGCAGCGCCCCGAACAGCATGAGCCCGAGGCTCCGGCGGACCAGGAGCCCGCGGGCGCGCGGGCCGTCGACGCCCGCGGCCGCCTGACGTCGGAGGACCACCGTGAAGCCGTACGCGAAGAGCATCGTGAACAGCGGGAACGCGCGGTTGTCGACGAGCGTGCCGACGAGCGCGTCGGCGACGTGGTCGAGCGCGGTGCCGTCCGTCGGGCGCGCGAGCGGTCCGAGCGGCCGCCCGGAGATGAAGTAGACCGAATTGGCGAGCGCGATCCCGAGCAGCGCGATCCCACGCAGGAGGTCGGGCGCGAGCATGCGCTCCCCGGCGGCCACGGGCCGGCTGTAGGGCGTCGGCGGCGCGGGCGTCGGGCTCGTGGTCATGCGCCCAGCCTGGCGGTCGCGCCGGGACCCGGGCGACCCCCACGCGAGGGAGCGCCGCATCCACCGATCGGCGGATGCCGCGGATCGCACCGCTCGGCCGTTCCGCTCCCGCGGCGCGACCGGCACGCTGGACCCATGACCACAGCAGCCGTCGAGGAGCACGTCAGCGTGCGCGACCTCGAGAAGACCTACGGCACGACCACCGCGCTCCAGGGCGTCACCTTCGACATCCACCGCGGCGAGACGTTCGCGCTCCTCGGGCCGAACGGCGCGGGAAAGTCCACCACCATCGAGATTCTCGAGGGGTACCGGCTGCGCAGCGGCGGCTCCGCGACGGTGCTGGGCGTCGACCCGGCGAAGGGCGGCCGCGCCTGGCGCGCCCGCATCGGCATGGTGCTCCAGTCGAGCTCCGAGAGCGGCGCGATGACGGTGCGCGAGCAGGTGGCGCACTTCGCGCGCATGTACCCGAGGCCGCGCGACGTCGACGCGACCATCGAGGCCGTCGGCCTCACGGAGAAGGCCGGCACCCTGCTGCGCGCGCTGTCGGGCGGCCAGCGACGGCGCGTGGACGTGGCCCTCGGGATCATCGGCCGCCCCAGCTGCTGTTCCTCGACGAGCCGACGACGGGCTTCGACCCGGAGGCGCGGCACCGGTTCTGGGACCTGGTGCGCGAGCTCAAGGCCGAGGGCACGACCATCCTCCTCACCACCCACTACCTCGACGAGGCGGCGCAGCTGGGCGACCGGGCGGCCGTGATCGCGGGCGGTCGCCTGGTGGCGATGGGCCGGCTCGACGAGATCGGGGGAGAGGAGGCGCGGATCCCGCGCGTGCTCTGGCGGGACGACGACGGCGCCCACGACGAGCGCACCCGCACCCCGGGCGCCCTCGTCGCGCGGCTGTCGGCCGCCACCCCCGGCGGCGAGCCGCGGGACCTGCGCATCGTCCGGCCGAGCCTCGAGGACGTGTACCTGGGGCTGCTCGCCGGCGCGGGGTCCGCGACCGTCGCACCCGCCGCGCCCGCGACGCCCGCCGAGGAGGTGGCGGCATGAGCGCCGTCCGTCCCGCCGGGGAGACCCGCACCGCTCCGGCCCCGGCCGCCGCCGCGCTCCCGGGCGTGATCGCCCTCGGGATCCACCGGATCCGCTACGAGGTGCGCCGCTACTTCCGGCAGACCGACACGATCATCTTCACGTTCCTCTTCCCGGTGATCATGCTGACGATCTTCTCGGTCGCCTTCGGCTCGGCGGGCAACCTCGGCACGGCGCCCGACGGATCCGGCGGCGTCTCCGCCGCGGCCTACTACCTGCCGGGCATGATCGCCGCGGGCATCCTCCTGAGCGGCGTGCAGAACCTCGCCGTCGACATCGCCATGGAGCGCAGCGACGGCACGCTCAAGCGGCTCGCGGGATCGCCCCTGCCCGTGCTGTCCTACTTCCTCGGCAAGGCCGGGCAGGTCATCGTCACCTCCCTGCTGCAGATCGCCGTGCTGCTGCTCGTCGCGCGCGTCGCCTTCGGCGTGGAGCTGCCGACGGACGCGGGCCGGTGGGCGACGGCCGCCTGGGTCTACGCCCTCGGCATCACGTCGTCGGCCGTGCTGGGCATCGCGCTCAGCCGCATCCCGCGCTCCGGCGCCTCCGCGACGGCCGTCATCACGCCGATCGTGCTCGTGCTGCAGTTCATCAGCGGCGTCTACCTGACCTTCACGATGCTGCCGGGCTGGCTGCAGGACGCGGCGGCCCTCCTGCCGTTGAAGTGGATGGCGCAGGGCATGCGCGCCGTGTTCCTGCCCGAGGCGCTCGCGGCCGTGGAGGCCGGCGGGTCGTGGGACCTCGGGGGCGTCCTCGTCGTGCTCCTCCTGTGGCTCGTCCTCGGCACGGTCGCTGGCGGCGGCCGTCACGTTCCGCTGGATCCGACGGGACTCCTGAGCGTGCGCGCGCACCCGGCGGCTGGCAGGCTCGGGGCATGATCCCCACCCGCTGGGTGCACGTCGCCTACGCCGTGACCATGGCGCTCCTCGTCGTGCTCGCCGTCACCGGGCTCGACGACCCCGCCCCGACGCTGGCGGCCGTCGCGGCGATGTCGGCGCTGTACCTCGTGGTGGGCCGCCCGGCGCTCGTGGCGTCGGCGGCCGCGGCCGCCTCGGTTCCCGAGCGCCCGGAGCGCTCGGCCGTCGTGTTCCTCGTGCTCGTGATCCCCGTCGCCACGTGGGGCGTCGCGACCATGTCGTCGTTCGCGGTCGTGCAGTGCGTGCTGTGCCCGCTCGTCTGGCTGCTCACGACGAGCGCGGCGGGACGCCGTGCTCGGCACCCTCGTGCTCACCGCGTCGATCGCCCTCGGGTTCGTCGCGGGGTTCGGGGACCTGCCGGGCGCGCTGCCCACCACGGCCGTGTCGCAGGGGCTGAGCCTCGGCGGGAGCATCGCCCTCGGCCTCTGGATCACCCGGATCGCCGACCTCAGCCGCGAACGGCTGGACCTCCTCGAGGGCCTCCGGGCCGCGCAGGCGCAGGTCGAGGAGCTCGGCCGCGAGGCCGGGCGCGGCGCGCGAGCGGCAGCGGCTGTCGGCCGACCTGCACGACACGGTCGCCCAGGACCTCACGGGCCTCGTGATGCTCGCCCAGCGCGGCCGGCGCGAGCTGCGCGGCGCCGACGCGGACGCCGCCGACGCGACCCTCGCGCTCCTCGAGGAGAGCGCGCGGGACGCGCTCACGCAGACCCGGTCCATCGTGGCGGCCACCGCCCCCGTGGAGCTCGGCGACGGCCTGGGGCCCGCGCTCGCGCGCCTCGGCGCCCGGATGGAGCGGGAGACGGGGATCCCCGTCGGCGTGCGGACCGCCGACGGCGCGGGCGTCGTCGACCGCGACGCCGAGGTGATCCTGCTCCGCTGCGCCCAGGAGGGCCTCGCGAACGTCCGCCGCCATGCCGGCGCGACCGCGGTGGAGCTGGTGCTCGCGCGCGCGGGCGCCGACGTCGTGCTCGGCGTCCACGACGACGGCCGCGGCTTCGACGCGGGCAGCCCGTCCTCCGGCTACGGGCTCGACGGGATGCGGCGCCGGCTCGACGCCGCGGGCGGACTGCTCGAGGTGGGCGAGCGGCCCCTGACGGCACGCGGCTCACCGCCCGGATCCCCGCGCACGCAACGGCGCTCCCCGCGGCGGCGCCCGTCCCCGCGCGGGCACGCGCATGACCGGCGGCGCGCGCACGGCCGCGGGGCCGATCCGCGTGGCCGTCGTCGACGACCACCCCGTCGTCCGGGCCGGCCTCGCCGCCCTCCTCGCCTCCGCCGCGGGGATCGAGGTGGTGGGCCAGGCGGCCGACGGCGTGGCGGCGGTCGCCCTCGCCCGCGCCGAGCGGCCGGACGTCGTCCTCATGGACCTCCGCATGCCCGTCCTCGACGGCGTCGGCGCCACCGCCCGCATGCGCGAGGAGGCGCCGGACGTGCGCGTGCTCGTGCTCACGACCTACGAGACGGACGCGAGCATCCTCTACGGCCATCGAGGCGGGCGCCCGCGGGTACCTGCTGAAGGCGGCGCCGGAGGACGAGATCCTCGCGGGCGTCCGCGCCGTCGCGCGCGGCGAGGTGGCCCTCGCGCCCGCCATCGCGGCGCTGCTCGTGCGCGAGGTGGCCCGACCGGCCGCCGATCCGCCCGCCCCGGCGCCGGCCCTCAGCCCCCGGGAGACCGAGGTGCTGGCCCTCGTCGCGATCGGCCGCACCAACGCCCGCATCGCCGCCGAGCTGCACGTGACGCCCGCGACCGTGAAGACGCACCTGCTCCACGTCTTCGAGAAGCTGGGCGTCGGCGACCGGACCCGGGCGGTCACGCTGGCGATGGAGCTGGGCCTGCTGCCGTCCGCGACACGGCCCGCCGACGCCTGAGCCGACGCGCGCGGGCGTCCCGGATCACGAGGACGCGACGAAGCCGCCCACCTCGAGGAGGGCGTGGTCCGCGGTGGTGCACGCCGCTTGCGGCCACGCGATGAAGAGCGACGCGGTGGATCCGGGCGGGTAGACGCGCAGGCCGTCGGCGTCGGTCGTGCCGCACTCGGCGTCGGCGTACACGCCCGGCTCCGTGTAGTGCAGCGGCGCCTGGGCGCGAGGCGCCGGAGCGAGCCGCACGGTCGGGTGGTCGGCGGCGCGGTCGAGCGTCGCGGGGACGCCGAGCTGCGTGCCGTCGCCGTCGCCGACGAAGGAGACGCCCGGCCCGCCCTGCAGGCTGCAGGCGGTCGAGGACGCGTTGGCGACGACCACGGTGACGCGCTGCTGGCTCATCCCCGCGCCCTCGCCGGGGTCGCCGCCGGGTCCGGATGCGGGCGCGACGGATCCGGTCAGCTGGTCGACCGTGCACCGGGCGTCCTCGCCGGAGGCGGCCGGGTCGCCGGTGGCGCCGTCGGAGGCGGCCGGGGTCGCGGACGCCGAGGGTGCGGGGGCCGACGTCGGGGCGACGCTCGCGGGCCCGTCGGCGGGCGGCGTCGTGGCGGATCCGCCGGGGGAGCCCGTGCAGCCGGCGAGCCCGATGGCGGCGGCGAGGGCGAGGGGAGCGAGGACGCGGGGGAGCCGCGCGGGGCGGCGATCGATGCTCATCCGACCTGTCTACGCCGCCGTCCGCCCCCGCGCGAGGGCCTGTCCGATCCGCGCGGGCACGGCCGCCGACCGCGCGGCCGCCCCCGACCGCGGGACACCGCGGTAACGCTTGGGTAACGTCTGGCCGGAGCCGTATCGGCGGCCAGGGAAATGGATAAGTTCTGACCGACGACAAAAGTGCGGCACGGCCCGTGACCGGCTGTCCGCTCCGCGTCGCCCAGCACCTCCACACCACAGCAGCACCCGACCCGAGGACGCGTCGGCGCACCGCACGGCTCCCGCGACGACGCGCGGCCCGGTGCCCGCACGGCCCGGGCGGGCCACCCGAGAGGACCCGCCGACATGGCATCCGGACGACACGCACGACAGATCAGCTCCCTCCTCCTCCTCGCCGGCGTCGCCGTCGGCATGACCGCGCGCGCGCCCCAGGGCGCCACGAACACCGGCTCGGCCGGTGGCGGCGACGAGTCCGGCACCGAGTGCAACGTGGGCATCTCCATGCCCACCCGCAGCCTCGAGCGGCGGATCAACGACGGCGAGGGCCTGAAGACCAAGCTCGAGGCCGACGACTGCGCGGTCGACCTCCAGTACGCCGACAACAAGACGGACGCGCAGATCAGCCAGATCCAGAACCAGGTCGCGGGCGGCGCCAAGATCCTCGTGGTCGCGGCCGTCGACGGCAAGACCCTGGGCCCGGCCCTCGAGGACGCGAAGACGCAGGGCGTCACCGTCATCGCGTACGACCGCCTCATCAACGGCACCGACGCGGTCGACTACTACGCGACCTTCGACAACTACAAGGTGGGTCAGCTCCAGGGCGAGTTCATCAAGGACCAGCTCGACCTCGACAACGCCGCCGGGCCCTTCACCATGGAGCCGTTCGCGGGCAGCCCCGACGACAACAACGCCGGCTTCTTCTTCGGCGGCGCCTGGGACGTCCTCCAGCCCTGACGTCGAGAGCGGCAAGCTGACGGTGCCCTCGGGCGAGTCGCCGGCGACGAGCGAGGACTGGCAGTCCATCGGCATCCTCGGCTGGGGATCCGACGACGCGCAGGCCGAGATGGACAACCGCCTGCAGTCCTTCTACACGGGCGGCCAGAAGGTCCAGGTCGTCCTCTCGCCGAACGACAGCCTCGCGCTCGGCATCGAGGCGTCGCTCTCCAGCGCCGGCTACGCGCCCGGCGCCGACTGGCCCGTCATCACCGGCCAGGACGCCGACAAGGCGAACGTCCAGGCGATCCTCGCGGACAAGCAGTCCATGACCGTCTGGAAGGACACCCGGGCGCTCGGCGACCAGGTCCAGAAGATGATCGGCGAGATCGTGGCCGGCGACGACGTCACCGTCAACGACACCGACTCGTACGACAACGGCAACAAGCAGGTCGTCCCGTCGTTCCTGCTCGACCCGCAGGTGGTCGTGAAGGACGACGTGCAGACCACGCTGATCGACTCCGGCTTCCTGAAGGCCTCCGACGTCGGCCTGTAGCCCGCACCGCCGGCTCGACGGGCGCCCGGCACCACGCCGGGCGCCCGTCGGCCGCGCATCCGTCTCCACCCCGCGCGCGCCGATCCGGCGCGCGCGACCGACCCGAACGGGAACCAGGAGCAACAGGAATGAACGACGTCATCCTGCAGATGACCGGCATCGTCAAGGAGTTCACCGGCGTGCGCGCCCTCGACGGCGTGGACGTGACCGTCCGCCGCGGGGAGGTGCACGCCATCTGCGGCGAGAACGGCGCGGGCAAGTCGACGCTGATGAAGGTGCTCAGCGGCGTGTATCCGCACGGCTCGTACGAGGGCACGATCACCATCGACGGCCGCGAGGTCCGCTACGGATCCATCAACGACAGCGAGCGCGACGGGGTGGTCATGATCCACGAGGAGCTCGCGCTCAGCCCCTACCTCTCCATCGCGGAGAACATCTTCCTCGGCAACGAGCTCTCGCGCGGCGGCGTCATCGACTGGAACCGCACGAACCTCGAGGCCGTCAAGCTGCTGCGGCGCGTCGGGCTCGACGAGAACCCGGCAACGCGCGTGCTCGAGCTCGGCGTGGGCAAGCAGCAGCTCGTGGAGATCGCGAAGGCGCTCTCCAAGGAGGTCAAGCTCCTGATCCTCGATCGAGCCGACCGCCGCGCTCAACGACGACGACTCCGCGCACCTGCTCGGCCTCATCCGCCTGCTGCGCGACGAGGGCATCACGAGCATCATCATCAGCCACAAGCTCAACGAGATCCGGGCGATCGCCGACGACGTCACGGTCATCCGCGACGGCCGCACCATCGAGACCTTCCCCGTCACCGACTCGGACGAGATCGAGACGCGCATCATCCGCGCCATGGTCGGCCGCCCGCTCGACGCCCAGTTCCCGCCGCGCGAGCCGCGCATCGGCGAGGAGAAGCTGCGGGTGGAGAACTGGACCGTGCACCACCCGGTGGACGTCGACCGGATCGTGGTGGACGACGCGTCGTTCAGCGTCCGCGCGGGCGAGGTGGTCGGGTTCGCCGGCCTCGACTGGGGGCCGGCCGCACCGAGCTCGCGATGAGCATCTTCGGCCGCTCCTACGGCTCCGGCATCACCGGCCGGATCTTCAAGGACGGCAAGGAGATCCTGGCACGCGCACCGTGAGCGAGGCCATCAAGAACGGCATCGCGTACGCGACCGAGGACCGGAAGCGCTACGGGCTCAACCTCATCGGCAGCATCACGGTAAACGTCTCGGCCGCCGCGCTCTCCAAGCTCGTCCGCCTCGGCGTCATCGACCGCCACCGCGAGTACGCGGTAGCGGACGACTACCGGAAGAAGATGAACATCAAGACGCCCGACGTCGCGGCGGTGGTCGGCAAGCTGTCCGGCGGCAACCAGCAGAAGGTCGTCCTCAGCAAGTGGATCTACTCGGGTCCCGACGTCCTCATCCTCGACGAGCCGACCCGCGGCATCGACGTGGGGCGAAGTACGAGATCTACAGCATCATCAACCAGCTCGCGGCCGAGGGGAAGGCGGTCATCGTCATCTCCTCCGAGCTGCCGGAGCTCATCGGCCTCTCGGACCGGATCTACACGATCGCCGAGGGGCGGCTCACCGCCGAGGTCACCCGGGCCGACGCGACACAGGAGGAGCTGATGCGGCACATGACCGCCAGCCGGAAGTCAGGAGT
The DNA here is from genome assembly GCF_979252985.1 of Clavibacter sp. AC415. Lineage (NCBI taxonomy): Bacteria > Bacillati > Actinomycetota > Actinomycetes > Micrococcales > Microbacteriaceae > Clavibacter > Clavibacter sp. AC415. The sequence goes on from NZ_CEEDAR010000001.1 coordinate 24,032, forward strand.
CGACCAGTGACCGTCATCCCCGAGCAGGCCACCGCGCCGGACGTTCCCACGCCGGACGGGATCAAGAAGCGCCCGCGCCGCCGGGTCGACCTCCGCCAGTACGGGATCCTCGCGGCCCTCGCCGTCATCATCCTGCTGTTCCAGATCCTCACCGAGGGGCGGCTGCTCTACCCGGGCAACGTCGCGAACCTCATCCAGCAGAACGCGTACGTGCTGATCCTCGCGATGGGCATGGTCATCGTCATCATCGCGGGCCACATCGACCTGTCGGTGGGCTCGGTCGTCGCGACCGTGGGCGCGGTCGCCGCGCTCAGCATGAACGAGTGGGGCCTGCCGTGGGGGACCGCGGTGGTCCTCTCGCTCGTCGTCGGCGCGCTCATCGGCGCGTGGCAGGGCTTCTGGGTGGCCTTCGTCGGGATCCCGGCGTTCATCGTGACGCTCGCGGGCATGCTCGTCTTCCGCGGCGTCGCGCTGGTGCTGCTCACGGGCGGCACGATCTCGGGCCTCCCGGCCGAGTTCGACTCCATCGGCAGCGGCAACCTGCCGACGACCGGTGCGCCCGACCTCATCACCCTCGGGATCGGCGCGCTCGTGTCGCTCGCGCTCGTGGTGCAGCAGCTGCGCACCCGCGCCACGCTCCGCAAGCTCGAGCTGCCGCGGGAGCGCGGGGCCTCGTTCTGGATCCGCACGGCCATCGCCGTCTTCGCGATCATGTACCTCTGCTACCTGCTGGCGTACAACCGCGGGACGCCGATCATCCTGATCATCCTGGCGACGCTCGTGCTCCTGTACTCGTTCCTCCTCACCCGCACGGTGTTCGGGCGGCACGTGTACGCGATGGGCGGCAACCTGTTCGCCGCGATGATGTCGGGCGTGAAGACCCAGTGGGTCAACTTCTTCATCTTCGTCAACATGGGGCTCCTCGCCGGGCTCGCGGGCGTGGTCAGCACAGCGCGCGCCGGGAGCGCGGTCGCCTCGGCCGGCCAGAGCTTCGAGCTCGACGCCATCGCCGCGGTGTTCATCGGCGGCGCGGCGGTGCAGGGTGGCGTGGGCACGGTGGTCGGCGCGGTCATCGGCGGCCTCGTGATGGGCGTGCTCAACCAGGGCCTGTCGATCCTCTCCGTGGACGCGGCGTGGCAGCAGGTCATCAAGGGACTGGTGCTGCTGCTCGCGGTCGCGTTCGACGTGTACAGCAAGCGCCGCTCCGGGCGCTGACCCGCGGCCCGCACGACCGACGGCCCGGCCGGCCCCTCGCGGGTCCGGCCGGGCCGTCGGTCGTGCGGGCGCCATGCTGCAGGCAGGCTCTGCCGCGGGATCGTCCGGTGGAGCCGGATCCCGTCGTGCGCTCAGCCGCGGTGGCGTCCGCGGGACCGGCGCTCGTCGACGGCCGCCTCGTCGGACGCTCCGACGACGTCCGCGGCGGCGGCGTCCCCGGCGGCGGACGCCCGACGGCGACGGCGGGCCTGCACGGCGCCCGTCACGATCGTGACCGCGGCGTAGGCGAGGAGCGCGACCGCGGCGGCGGGGATGATCCAGCCGCGGGCCTGCCCGTTGACGGCCTGGTTGGCCCAGCCCACGAGCGGCACCGAGTACCAGACCTCGCCCTGGATCTGCCCGGGCGCCACCGGCAGCGAGTCCGGCGACGCGTTGTTGTCGCCCTGGAAGGTGAAGGACCGCGAGCCGTCCGAGGCGGAGGAGATGGCGGTGATGCGGTGCGTGATGACCGCGGGGTCGCCCGAGCGGATCTGGTAGGTCGCCACGTCGCCGACCTCGAGCGCGTCGGTGTCCACCGGCCGCACCACGATCAGGGTCCCGGGCGGCAGGGTCGGCTCCATCGACTGCGTGAGGATCGTGAGCGGCACCGACCCGGTGGCCTTCGGCACCACGAGCAGCACGCCCGCGAGCGCGACGACGAGGAGCAGGATCCCGACGCTGAGGCCCACGCCCACGGAGCGCAGCAGCTGCGCGACGGCGCCGCGGGGCCGCGTGCCGTCCTCGGGCTGCGCGGGCGCCGCGCCGTCGGCGGGGCGCCCGGCGTCGTGGGCCGCGCGGTCGGCGGCGTCGGCCTGCCGCGGGCGGCGGATGCGGGGGAGGAGGGGGCTCATTCTCGTGTCGTCCGGCTCGGTTCGGGTGGGGTCAGGCGCAGCGGAAGCCGCGGGCGCCGTTCTGCGTGATGGCCGTGATGGTGCCGCCGGCGACCTGGCCGACGCTCCGGTCGTTCGCGTCGAGGCGATCGACGCGCACCTTCACGGGGCCGTCGGCGGCGAGCGTCGCGGGCACCTCGGCGGCGCTGATCGTGGCCTTTCCGTAGTAGCCCTGCGACTTGGCGATCGTCGTGCCGTTCACGATGACCGCGTACCAGGTCTCGAGCGGGGCCTTCGTCACGTCCCAGCCCACGATGACGTACCAGTTCCCGTCGGTCGGCTGGCAGCTGAAGCCGCCGGTGACGGCGGGCGCGGGGGTCGTCTGCCGGGCGGCGGCGGTGTCGCGGCCGGTCCAGCTGCCGGAGCCGAGCACGGTGGTGAGCGTCGCGGTGAGGCCGGCGGCGCCGCTCGGGAACGCGGTCGCGGTCGTGCGCACGCACCAGGTGGCGGCCTGGCCGGCGGACAGGGTGCCGGACAGGGCGGGCGGCACGATCCAGTTGCCGGTGGCGGCATCGGATCCGGGCGCGGTGGTGGCGGTGCAGGTCGACCCGGTCGCGGTCCAGGCGACGACGCGCACGTTGCGGGCGAGGTACTGGTCGTCGGCCGTGGTGAAGGCCGCCGTCATGGTGCCGGTCCACGCGGCGCGGGTCGACCCCGTGTTGGTGACGAGGACCGTGGCCGTGCGGCTGGGGCTCTGCGCGGTGACCTCGCCCGCGAGCCGGTCGAAGCCCGCCTCGGTGACCGCGACGGTCGCGCTCTGCACGTTCGCGCCCGTCGTGACGGTCGACGCCCAGAGCGCGTGGCCGGCGGTGCCGCCGATCCCGACGAGGAGCACGGTGAGGCCGACGAGGAGCGCGGCGTGGAGGCGGCCCGGCCGGCGGGCGGCGCGGGGTCGGCGGCTCACGGCTGCACCTGCGTGCCGACGACGGCGAAGGTCAGCTGGGCGGTGGCGCCCTGCACGGACTGCGGGGCGTCCTGGTCGAGGACGACCTCGGTGCAGACGACGGCCGAGGCGCCCGGCTGGATGCGGGTGAAGGACCCGGTGGTGGTCAGCTGCCCGGGGCGGCCGGACCAGGTGGTGGCGCCGGAGACGCAGGCGGCGGCGGAGGCCACGGGGCCGAGGCGCACCGACAGCTCGCCGGGGAAGGCGGTGTTCGAGGAGGTGCCTCGGGCGGATACGGCCACGTCCAAGGCTACCGTCCCGGTGTTCCGCGCGGTGAAGGTGCCGAGGGCGCCCTGTCCGGGGAGGAGGCGGGAGACGTCGAGGGCCGACTGCTGGGTGATGACGAGGCCGCTGGTGCCGCTCGAGACGCTCGCGGGCTGCGTGCTCGCCGCGCCGTTCCACAGCGCGTAGCTGCCTCCGGTCGCGGTGAGCGAGGCGACGACGACGGCGATGAGGAGGCCCGTGGTGAGCCAGGCGGCGCGGAGGGGGCTGCGGCGGACGGGCCGGGCGGAGCGGCGACCGCGTGCGGGACGTGGGGCGGGGGCTCGTTCCTCGGCATGTCGTCCTCGTTCCGGATCGTGGTGCGGGTGGTGCGGGTGGAGCCCCTCCCCGCGGGCGTCGTCACCGCGGAGAGGGGAGTACGGGACTAGATCGTGCGCTGCGTGAGCGTGAAGGCGAGCTTGTCGAAGGAGAGCGTGCCGTTCTGGCCGGTCGTCGCGGTGGAGGGGAAGGTGACCGTGAGGACCACGTTGACCTTGGAGGCAGCCGTCGAGGGCTTGACCGTGAAGGTGTTCGCGGCGGTGCCGGCGGTGATGCTCGCGTCGGTCGAGGTCACGTCGAGCTTGGTGGTGACGGCGGCCTTCAGCGCGGCGTCGCCCGTGATGGAGAGCGGGTTGTAGGTGAGGTCCGCGGAGAGCGCGTCGCCGGTCGCCGTGACCGTGAGGGCGCTCTTGTACTGCAGGACGTTGCCCGGGACGATGCGGTAGGTCGCGGGGTCGACGACCTTGCTGCCGCCGTTGGTGATGTCGGTCCAGACGCCCGTGGTGTCGGCGGCGAGGGCCAGGTTGCCGGAGGAGACGGAGGAGGCCGCGACGGTGGCGTTGGCGTTCCACAGCGCGAAGCTGCCGGCGCCGCCGAGGAGGAGGACGATTCCAGCGGCACCCGCGACGGCACCGGAGACGATCTTGTTCATGGGGAGTTCCTGTTCTCGTACGCGGTGTGCCGCGCATGCTGTGGGGGAGGCGGCGGGTGGGTTGCCCGCCGGTCGTCTCCGGTCCCGCGGCGGCGCCTCGTCGGCGTTCCCGCGGTGCCGACCGGTGTTCCTTCGACGATCACCACTCTGACGGAGCGGTCTCAAGCCACCCGCTGGGGATCCGCAAGTCCCGATGAGCTTTCCCGCAAGCCCGTCCCGGCTCCGGCTCAAGGGCCTCGCGGGAGCATCCGAGGGGTGCGGCGCGGAGCCCGCGGTCTAGGCTCGGGCGACGGCTCTCACCCGACGCCGAGCGAGGAGCGCGGCGCATGCCCTCTCCCGCCCCCGCCCGGCCGTCCCCCGTCGACGCCCGCCGGCGGCGCGGTGCGACGCGCGCGCAGATCCCGTTCCTCCTCAGCTGCGCGGTCGTCGCGGTCATCGTCGCCGTGGTGGAGCCCGGGATCCAGGGCGATCCCGCCTACGTGGCCGCGCTCGCGCTGGTGGTGGCGGGATCGGCGCTCGGCGCCGTCATCGCGGCCAGCCGCGTCCCGTCCGCGGTCATCATCGCGGTGCCGGCGCTCGACCTCGTCGCGGTCGCCCTCCTCCGCGACGCGACGGCGGCGTCCCTGCCGGCGGCGTCCCTGCTCGTCATCTTCCCGCTGCTGTGGCTGGTCTTCGGGTTCCCCTCGGGCGGGGTGCCCGTCGCGGTGGCGGGCGCGCTCGCCATCACCCTCTTCCCGGTCCTCCGCGACGGCGGGCTCCCCGCGACCCGCGCCGGATGGGCCGACCTCCTCGGCGGCCTCCTGCTCACCTCCCTGCTGGTCGCCGCAGCCGCGCAGGCCGCCGCCGCGCAGCGGCGCGACCGGCGGGAGCTCGCGGAGGCGACGGCCGCGCAGGCGCGGCTGCTCGAGGAATCCCGCGAGCAGACGGCCGCGATCCGCGACGTGGCCGACGCCGTCGACGTCGGCATCGTCTTCTTCGACGCGGACGACCGGCCCGTCATCCGCAACGCCGCCGTGCGGGCGCTCCTCGACATCGCGGGGTACGACCACGCGACCGGCCGGGCGACGGCCGTCTTCGGATCCGACCGCGTCACGCCCGTAGCGCGCGACGGCAGGCTGCTGCTGGAGGCGCTCTACGCCGACAAGGTCCACGGCCCGGTGTACTGGGTGGGGCAGCCGGGCGACCAGCGCGCCCTGGTGCTCTCCGTCCGCGCCATCGGGCGCCGGGCGGGCCAGCGCACCGGCACCGTCCTCGCCGCCTACGACGTGACGGACCTCGCGCAGGCCGTGCAGGTGCGCGACGAGTTCCTCGCCACCGTCTCGCACGAGCTGCGGACGCCGCTCACGAGCATCGTCGGCTACCTCGACCTGCTCGACGAGCTCCACGATCCGGCGGAGCTCGGCATCGCGGACGAGCTGGCGGTCATCCAGCGGAACGTCGACCAGCTCGCGGCCATCATCGGCTCCCTCCTCGCGGGCGCCGACGCGGCGCCGGTCCTCCGGCGCGGCCCGGTGGACCTCACCGCCCTGGTGCGGGCGGTCGTCGACGCGGCCGCCGCGCGCGCGGCCGAGCGCGGTCTCGCGCTCGAGGCGCGGCTGGAGCCCGGGATCGCGCTGGACGGCGACGCGGAGCGCCTCGTCCAGGTCGTGGAGGCGATCGTCGCGAACGCCGTGCTGTTCACGCCGTCGGGCCGGATCGACGTGGTCCTCGCCCGGGAGGGCGACGAGGCCGTGCTCTCGGTCGTCGACACGGGCGTGGGCCTCAGCGAGGAGGACCAGCGGCACGTCGTCGACCGCTTCTTCCGTGCGCAGTCGGCGCGCGACGGTGCGGTCCCGGGGCTCGGCCTCGGGCTCTCCATCGCGGAGCGCACGGTGACGGCGCACGGCGGCGCGGTGCGGATCACGAGCCGCCTCGGGCACGGGACGCGCGTGGTGGCGACCCTCCCGCTGGCCGTCCCTGCCTCCCTGCCGCGGGCCTGACGACCGGCGACGTCCCACCCCTCCCCATAGCGGAAGGCGGGCGCCGGGGCACGAATCGGCTGATCGCCAGGCCCCCGCCTAGACTCACCCGGTCGCTCGCGGGACCCCCGCGGACGGCGCCCGACATCCAGCCTCCAGGAGCCCATCCCCTCCATGACCTCCACGCGAACGTCCGCAGAACGACTCCTCGACAGGCTCCTCCCGGGTCGACGATCCGGCCCCGACGGCACCCGGCCCCCGCGCCGCGACCACTCCGACCACCGTCTCCTCGAGGCCCGCTTCACCGGGTCCGTCGACCTGTACGAGCCCGAGCACCCGCGGATCGACCGACTGGTCTTCGGCGTCACGGCCGTCCTCGCGGTCGGCTTCGTGGTCTGGGGCATCGTCAGCACCGACGGGCTCGCGTCCATCTCGGGCGCGGCGCAGAGCTGGGTCATCGAGAAGACCGGCTGGCTGTTCGTGCTCGCCGCCAGCTTCTTCGTGATCTTCGTCATCTGGCTGGCCGCGAGCCGCTACGGCCGCATCAAGCTCGGCGCGGACGACGAGAAGCCGCAGTTCAGGACGGTGTCGTGGATCGCGATGATGTTCAGCGCCGGCATGGGCATCGGCCTCATGTTCTTCGGCGCCGCGGAGCCCCTCAGCTTCTTCGTCTCCCCGCCGCCCGGCACCACGCAGCCGGAGTCGGAGGCCGCCATCCGCACGGCCATGGCCACCGCGATGTTCCACTGGGGCCTGCACCCCTGGGCCATCTACGCGGTCGCCGGCATCGCCATCGGCTACGGCACGTTCCGCAAGGGACGCAAGCAGCTCTTCTCCTCCATCTTCCAGCCGCTGCTCGGCACGAAGCGCACCGAGGGCTGGGCGGGCCGGGTCATCGACATGCTCGCCATCTTCGCCACGCTGTTCGGCTCCGCCGCGTCCCTCGGGATCGGCGCGACCCAGATCGGCGCGGGCCTGGAGTTCAACGGCTGGGTCGACGAGGCCACGGCGCCGCTGCTCATCGGCATCATCGTCGTGCTCACGATCGCGTTCATCTTCTCCGCCGTCTCGGGCATCGCCCGGGGCATCCAGTGGCTGTCGAACATCAACATGGTGCTGGCCGTCGTGCTCGCGGCCTTCGTCTTCGTCGTCGGCCCGACGCTGCTCATCCTCAACCTCATCCCCGCGACCCTCGGCGCCTACCTCGGCGACATGACCGAGATGGCGTCGCGCACCGCGGCGACCGGCGGCGACGAGATGAGCGCCTGGCTCTCCAGCTGGACGGTCTTCTACTGGGCCTGGTGGATCTCGTGGACGCCGTTCGTCGGCATGTTCATCGCGCGCATCAGCCGCGGCCGCACCATCCGCGAGTTCGTGGTGGGCGTGCTCCTCGCGCCGAGCCTGGTCGCGCTCGTCTGGTTCTCCATCTTCGGCGGCTCCGCCATCCACGCGCAGCAGACCGACGGCGACATGACCATCGACGGCGCCGTGGTGTCCGACTCGACCCTCTTCCAGCTGCTCGAGCACTACCCGCTCGCGAGCGTCAGCACCGTGCTCGTCATGCTGCTCGTCGCCATCTTCTTCGTCTCGGGCGCCGACTCGGCGTCCATCGTGATGGGGACGCTGTCGCAGCGCGGCGCCCTGCACCCGAGCCGCAAGGTAGTCGTGTTCTGGGGCGTCGTCATGGGCGCGGTCGCCGCGATAATGCTGGCCATCGGCGGGGGAGGCACGGAGGCCCTGACCGGGCTGCAGAACCTCACGGTCGTGGCGTCGCTCCCGTTCGTGATCGTCATGCTGGTGGCGTGCTACGCGCTGTGGAGCGAGCTGCGCACGGATCCGCTCATCGTGCGCCGCCAGGTCGCGGTCGAGATGATGCGCGACGCGGTCGTCCACGGCGTCGAGCAGCACGGCGACCACTTCCAGCTCTCGGTCGACGCGATCGACCCGGAGGTGGCGGAGCACCGCGAGCCCCTCGGGGACGAGGACGAGGCCCGGCGCTCCTGACGCCGCCGCCCGTCCGACGACCGAGCCGACCCGCGCCCCGCGCGCGGGTCGGCTCCGTCGTCCTCAGCCGCCCCACGCGTCCGGGGACCCGCGGCCCCGCGCCGGGCTCCCGCGTCGGTAGGGTGACCATGATGACGTCCTCCACCCCCGCCTCCGCTCCCGCACCCTCACCCGCCGACGGGTCCGGACGCCGCGCCGCCGTCGTCTACAACCCCGTCAAGGTCGACCTCGCGTCCCTGAAGGCGAAGGTCGCGCACGCGGCCGGCGTCGCCGGGTGGGAGGAGACCCTCTGGTTCGAGACCAGCGTGGACGACCCGGGCCGCGGCGCGGCCGAGGAGGCGCTGTCCCACGACGTCGACATGGTCATCGCGGCGGGCGGGGACGGCACCGTCCGAGCGGTCGCCGAGGGCATGTCCGGGTCCGGCGTCTCGCTCGGGCTCCTGCCCTCGGGCACGGGCAACCTCCTCGCCCGCAACCTCAAGCTCACGCTCAACGACGTCGAGCACTCGCTGCAGGCCGCGTTCTCCGGCCACGACCGGAAGGTCGACCTCGCCGACATCGAGATCCTGCGCGAGGACGAGACGCGCGACAAGCACGTCTTCGTCGTCATGGCGGGCGTCGGCATCGACGCGAAGATGCTGGCGAACACCGACTCGGAGCTGAAGAAGAGGGTCGGCTGGCTCGCGTACGTCGACGCCATCTTCAAGGCGCTCCGCGACCGCGACCAGCTGCGGCTGCGCTACCGCATCGACGGACGCAGCACCCACCGCCGCCGGGCGCACACGCTCATCGTCGGCAACTGCGGCTCGCTGCCCGCCAACATCCTGCTGCTGCCGGACGCCGCGGTCGACGACGGCATCCTCGACGTGGTCCTCATGCGCCCGGAGGGGCTCTTCGGCTGGATCCAGATCTGGGTGAAGGTGGCGTGGGAGAACGGCGTCATCCGTCGCACCGCCGCGGGCCGTCGCCTCATGGGGCCCGAGAAGGAGGTCCGCGCCCTCGAGTACCGCACGGCCGAGGAGGTCGTGGTCCGGCTCGAGAAGGAGGAGGACATCGAGCTCGACGGCGACCCGTTCGGCAAGGCCGTGGGCTTCAAGATCCAGGTGCTGCCGGGCGGGCTCACCGTGCGGGTGCCGCAGGACGCCTGACCCCGCGCGGGCCCCTGTCGGGCGTGCATGGGAGGGTCGCCCCATGATCCGCACCCTCGCCGTCTCCGGCTACCGCTCCGTCCGCGACCTGGCGCTGCCCCTCACCGGGCCTCGACGTCGTCACGGGCGCCAACGGCAGCGGCAAGTCGAACGTCTACCGGGCGCTCCGCCTCATCGCCGACATGGCCCAGGGCGGGGCGGTCGGCGCGCTCGCCCGCGAGGGAGGGCTCGAGGCCGTCCTGTGGGCCGGGCCCGAGGGGCTCAGCCGTGCGATGCGCGACGGCGACCACGAGGTGCAGGGCACCATGCGGAAGGGCCCCATCGCGCTGCGGCTCGGCTTCGCGGGCGACGACCTCGGCTACCTCGTCGACCTCGGCATCCCGCAGCGTGACCCGTCGGCCCGGCCGCCGACCATGTTCGGGCGGGATCCGGAAATCAAGCGCGAGCTGCTCTTCAGCGGCCCCATGGCCCGGCCGCGGTCGCTCGTGCTGGAGCGCCGGTGGCAGGACGCGCGCGTCCGCGACGAGACCGACGGCTGGATGCACGTGCCCGCCATGGTGCCGCCGCACCTCAGCGTGCTCAGCGAGGTGGCCGACGCGGTCACGAGCCCCGAGGCGATGATCCTCCGGCGCCGCATGAGCGGGTGGCGCTTCTACGACCACCTCCGCACCGATGCCGACGCCCCCGCGCGCCGGCCGCGGGTCGGCACGCGCACGCCCGTCCTCGCGAGCGACGGCTCGGATCTCGCGGCTGCGGTGCAGACCATCCGGGAGTGGGGCGATGGCGCGGCGCTCGACGCCCTGGTCGACCGGGCGTTCCCGGGCTCGACCGTCGTCGTCCGCTCCCAGGACGGCGTGCTCTCGCTCGGCCTCCGGCAGCCCGGCATGCTGCGCGTGCTCGACGCCGCCGAGCTGTCGGACGGCACGCTGCGGATGCTCATGCTCACGGCCGCCCTCCTCACGACCGCTCCGCCCGAGCTCATGGTGCTCAACGAGCCGGAGACGAGCCTGCACCAGGACCTCCTGCCGGCGCTCGGCGAGCTCATCGCGGCGGCGTCGCGCCACGTGCAGATCCTGGTGGTCACCCACGCGCCGGGCCTCGCCGCCGCCGTGGCGGAGCACGCGGAGGCGGGCGAGCTGGTGCTCGAGAAGCCGTTCGGGGAGACGCGGCTCCGCGGGCAGGGGCCCCTCAGCGCGCCGTCCTGGGACTGGGGCTCCCGGTAGCGACCGCGGCCTCCACGGAGCCCGCCACCACGACGACGCCCCCTGTGCGCCACCGGGGAGGGCGGCGCACAGGGGGCGTCGGGTGGACGGGGAGCGGGATCAGCGCCCGAACGCCGCCGAGGCGGGGCAGTCGAACGGGTCGCCGCCGGCCGAGAGGCCCACGCGGTCGAGGTACGCGACGACGATGCCGTACAAGGCCAGCAGCGTGGTCTCCGTGTAGGGGATCGAGTGCGTCGCGCAGTACTCCTTGGCGATGACCTGGGCGCGCTTCAGCGCGGGCCGCGGCATGTTCGGGAACAGGTGGTGCTCGATCTGGTAGTTGAGGCCGCCCATGTAGATGTCGGTCAGCCACGTGCTCTTGATGTTGCGCGAGGTGAGCACCTGGCGGCGGAGGAAGTCGACCTTGGAGTCCTTCGGCAGGACGGGCATGCCCTTGTGGTTCGGGGCGAACGAGGCGCCCATGTAGACGCCGAAGACCGCGAGCTGCACGCCGACGAAGGCGAAGGCCATGCCGAGGGGGAGGAAGAAGAAGACGACCGCGAGGTAGGCGATGATGCGCGTGGACAGCATGGAGATCTCGAGCCAGCGCTTGTCGACCTTGCCGCGGCCGAAGACGGTGCGGAAGCCGTGGACGTGCAGGTTGAGGCCCTCGAACATGAGGATGGGGAAGAAGGCGTAGCCCTGGTGGCGGGTGAACCAGCCGTAGACGCCCTTGGCGCGCGCCGCGTCCTCCGGGGTGAAGGAGATGACGTCGCGCTCGATGTCCGGGTCCTTGCCGAGCACGTTCGGGTTCGCGTGGTGGCGCGAGTGCTTGGTCATCCACCAGGAGTAGCTGATGCCGACGAAGAGGTTGGCGAGCGTGCGGCCCGCGATGTCGTTGGCCTTGCCCGACTCGAACACCTGGCGGTGCGAGGCCTCGTGGGCGAGGAACGCGAACTGGGTGAAGATGATGCCGAGCCCCGCGGCGATGAGGAGCTGGAACCAGCTGTCGCCGAGGAGCACGAAGCCCGCGCCGAGCCCGACGAGGGCCGTGGTGATGCCGGCGAACATGAGCACGTAGAACCCGACGCGGCGGTTCAGGAGACCCGCGTCGCGGACCGTGTTGAGCAGGCCCGAGTACTCGGTGGTGGGGTTCGCCCCCGCCGCCGCGCTTGGGCCGGGTCAGCACGATGCGGGGGGCTGAGGTGGTGTCTGTCATGGTCAGCTCGTTCGTCCGTGGCCTCTCGGCCAGGTGGAGCGGACCGCCCTCGGCGAGCCGCTGTCTGTCGACGTCGTGTCGGGACACGACGCAGGCGGCCGGGGATTGGGGCAACCAGGACTCACACTCCCACAGCCGCTCCGGCATCGCACCAGGGAGACTCACAGCGCGGGCGGCGTGTCGCTGTCGATCCGCCACAGCGCCGCGTACTGCCGCGGCTTACGGGCTGCTGGGCGGCTACGGGGACGATGACCGCGCGGCCGCGGACCCGGCCCGCCGCCAGCGCCGCGTACGCGTCCGGGGCGTCGTCGAGCGAGTACCGCTGCGTCTCGACGGTCACCTGGCCGGAGCGCGCGAGGTCGAGGACCTCGATGAGCTCGGAGCGGCTGCCCCAGTAGGGGATCCGCACGGCGGCGTCGAACGCGATGCGCCCGAAGCCGAGCTCGACGGACCCGCCGCCGATCCCGACGATCGTGACGTCGCCGCCGGCCTCGACCACCTGCACGGCGGTGGCCATGGTCGGCGCGGCGCCGACGAAGTCGAACACCGCCTGCACGCCGCGTCCGCCCGTGATGGCGCGGATGCCGTCGGCGGCGTCGGCATCGCTGATGACGGTGTGGTGCGCGCCCACGTGCCGGGCGAGCTCGAGCTTCTCGTCGTCCACGTCGAGGGCGATGACGGTCGCGCCGCTGAGGGCGCGGAGGATCTGGATGCCGACGTGCCCGAGGCCGCCGGTGCCGATGACGACGGCGGTCGTGCCGGCGCCGAGCTTCGGGAGGGACGTCTTGATGGCGTGGTACGGGGTGAGGCCGGCGTCGGTGAGGGAGACGTTGGCGACGGGGTCGAGGTCGCCGAGCGGGACCAGGTGGCGCGGGTCGTCGACGATCATGTACTCCGCCATCGCACCGGGGGCGCCGAGCCCGGGAGGCTGGATCCCCTCGGCGGCGGCGTTCTCGCAGTGGTTCTCGCGGCCCTCGGCGCAGGGGTGGCAGCGTCCGCAGCCCCAGGGCCCGTAGACGGCGACGCCATCCCCGACGGACAGGTGCTCGACGCCGGCGCCGAGCTCCTCGACGACGCCCGCGCCCTCGTGGCCGAGCGTCAGGGGGAGCGGGTAGCCGGCGGCGCGGTACTCCTCCTCCGACAGGCCCATGACGTACTCGTCGGAGTGGCAGACGCCGGCGGCGGTGATGCGGAGGAGGACCTGGCCGGGGCCGGGCGTCGGCTTCTCGATCTCGACGACCTCGGGGTGGGATCCGATGCGGGTGTACTGGAGTGCCTTCATCCGTCCACCGTATTCGTCATGTGAGGGAACGTCCGCGCGTGTCGCCGCGCGCACGACGGACCGCGGGTCAGGGGAGGCGGCTGCCCTGCGGCGGCGCCGGGGGAGGCGGTGCCGGCGGGCGCTCGGACTCGGGCAGGGCGAGCTCCGCGTCCGCGGCGTCGCGGAGGAGCGCCATGGGGCCGGCCGTGCGCGCCGACGTCCAGAGCCCGGAGACGGAGAGGAGCGCGTAGACCGGGAGGAACCAGCCGAGCATCCCGATGTCCCGGGTGACGGCGTAGGCCGGCGCGCCGACCAGTACGAGCACGCCCATGACGACGGCGCCCGGCACGCCGACCGCGGCCGAGGCGATGGCGCGGCGGGACTCGGTCGCGACGCGCTCCGCGGTCCCGGGCTGGATCGTCACCCGCCCGCGGGCGTCCACCGCGCGGTCGAGGAGCGCGGAGTCGCGCCACGACGGATGCGACCCGGTGACGGACGGGTGGCGGCGGATCGCGCGCGTGAGCCAGACGGACACGGGGATGATCCCGACGGCGGCGCCGACCATGATCCCGAGCAGCACGGCGGCCGCCGCCGACGTCGCCTCGCCGTCCGCGCGCGCGAGCACGGGCCGGATCAGGAGGGCCATGGCGACGCCCGCCACGAGGCCGGAGCCGAGCGCGACGAGCCGGCGGCGCGGGGTCACGACCTCGGCGATCCACGCGACGAGCGCCCGGGCGCCGATGCGCGCCATCCGGCGGCGCCCGTACCCGGGATCCTCCGGCGGGGCGGTCGGGGCGGCCTGCGCGGGAGGCCCGGTCGGTGCGGTGGTGGCGGCGGTCGTGTCGTCGGCGGCCGTGTCGTCGGCGGTCATGGGGCCCTCTCGTCGGGGCGCCTGCCCCCCCTCCATCCTCCCGGTCCCCGGCGGCGGCGGCGGGATCGGCGCCGCCCCCGTCCGGGTGACCGCCGGATTCCCCGCAGCGGACGGCGGCCGGGCTGCCCCGGTCGTCGGACCGGAGCCGCCCCGCCGCCGCGGTCGCTCGCGCCTACCGGCGGGCGATCCGCAGGGTCGCGATCTCGAAGGGCCGCAGGGTGATCTCGAGGGGCTCGCCCGCGGCGTGGGCGGGAGCGCCGTCGACGGGCCGCTCCAGCAGGTCGGTGCGGTGCGCCGCGCCCAGCCCGGCATCGGGGTCCACCCGGACGACCGTGCGCTCCCGGCCGCCGCGCGCCTCGTACAGCCGGACGACCAGGTCGCCCGAGCGGTCCTCGGCGAGCTTGACCGCCTCGATCACCACGGCGGCGTTCGACGACGTGACGAGCGGCGCGACGCCGTGGTCGCCCGCGACCTCGCGCACCGGCAGGTTCAGCCGGTAGCCCGCGTCCGCGGCGTCGAGCACGTCCGGCGCCACGCGCACCGCGGAGCGCAGCACGTGCCGGCCCTGGTCGGCGTGCGGGTCGGGGAACACCGGGGCGCGCAGGAGCGACTGGCGCACGAGCGTCGCGCTGCCGCCGTCGGGGCGGGGGATCCGCGTCACGTCGTGCCCGTAGGTCGCGTCGTTCGCCACGGCCACGCCGAACCCGGGCTCGCCCACGTGCACCCAGCGGTGCGCGACGGTCTCGAACCGCGCCGTCTCCCACGACGTGTTGGCGTGCGTCACCCGCTGCACGTGGCCGAACTGCACCTCGGACGCGGCCCGGTCGGCGTGGACGTCGAGGGGGAACGCGAGCTTCAGGAGCTTCTGCCGCTCGTGCCAGTCGACGTCGGTGACGACCTGCAGCTCGGGCTCGCCCGCGGGCACCGTCCACGTCTGCGTGACGCGGGAGGAGCCGAAGGCGCGCTCGACCACGAGCGCCGCGCCGTCGATCCGGACGGAGGCGACGTCGGTGAGGTCGGTGCGGTTCCGGCGGTAGGCGTCGTCGATGTCCCACGCGTCCCACTGGTTGGGGGTGTCGCGGAAGAGCTGCAGCAGGCCGAGGCGCTGCCCGGGGGCTACGAGGTCGCGACCCGACGCCGTGTCCACGAGGGACGATACCGTGCCGTCGGCGTCGAAGCGCGCGCGGACGAGGCCGTTGTCGAGGACCCAGCCGTCGCCGTCCGCCACGGGCGCGGGCGCGTCGCCGTCGTCCTCCACCGGGCCGGCGGACAGGGCGCCGACGCCGCGGGCGTCGACGGGGGCCGCGTTGAAGGCGATCCGCCGGTCGCCCGATCCGGCGAGCGCGCGCTGCGCCTCGGCCACGAGCTCCCGCAGCCGGCCCTGCACGCGGGCGTGCTCGCGCTCCGCCTCCTGGTGCACCCAGGCGATGGAGGTGCCGGGCAGGATGTCGTGGAACTGCAGGAGCAGCACCGTGCGCCACAGCGCGTCCAGCTCGTCGTGGGGGTACGCGACGAGGTCCCGCACGGCCGCCTGCGCGAGCCACAGCTCCGCCTCCCGCAGCAGGTGCTCGCTGCGCCGGTTGCCCTGCTTGGTGCGCGCCTGCGACGTGTACGTGCCGCGGTGGAACTCGAGGTACATCTCGCCCGACCACACGTGGGGGTCGTGGATCTCGGCCCGGGCCCGGTCGAAGAACGACAGCGGCGTGCCGAGCTCCACGCGCGGCGACCCCTCGAGGTCCCGCGTGCGGTGGGCCGCCGCGGTCATCTCGCGGGTCGGCCCGCCGCCGCCGTCGCCCCAGCCGAACGGGACGATGGAGGCGTTGCTCACGGCCTTCTCGGCGTGCTGGCGCTCGGCGCGCGCGAGGTCCTCCGCCGAGAGGTCCGAGTTGTAGGAGTCCACCGGCGGGAAGTGGGTGAAGACGCGGCTGCCGTCGATGCCCTCCCACAGGAACGTGTGGTGCGGCATCGTGTTGGTCTCGTTCCACGACTGCTTCTGCGTGAAGAAGTACTCGGCGCCCGCGCCCCGCACGATCTGCGGCAGAGCGCCCGTGTAGCCGAAGGAGTCGGGGAGCCACACCTCGCGGGAGTCGATCCCGAACTCCTCGAGGAAGAACCGCTTCCCCTGCACGAGCTGGCGCACGAGCGCCTCGCCGCCCGGCATGTTGGTGTCCGACTCGACCCACATGCCGCCGACCGGGATGAAGCGCCCCTCGGCGACGCGCTGACGGAGGCGCTCGAACAGCTGCGGGTGGTCCTCCTTCAGCCACGCGTACTGCTGCGCGCTGGACGCGGCGAAGACGAAGTCCGGGTCCTCGTCCATGAGCGCGAGGACGTTCGAGAACGTGCGGGCGACCTTCCGCCCGCGTCTCGCGGACGGGCCAGAGCCACGCGGAGTCGATGTGGGCGTGGCCGACGGCGGTGACGCGGTGGGCGCTCGCGTGCGCCGGAGCCGCGAGCACGGGCGCGAGCACCTCGCGCCCGGCGGTGGCGGTGCCCGCGACGTCGTCGGGGTCCACGGCGTCGCACACCCGCTCGAGCGCCGACAGGATCTCCACGCGGCGGGAGGAGGCGGGATCCAGCTGCCCGAGCAGCCCCTGCAGGGTCCAGACGTCACGGTCGAGCTCGTACACCGCGAGGTCGCGCCACGCGAGGTCGAGGGTGCGCATCGTGTAGATGGGGTCGTCGCCCGCGGTGGCCGGGTCGCCGAGCGGGGTCTCGCCGTAGAAGTCGTTGCCGCCGACGTCCGGGTTCGACGCCGCCTCGATCCACAGGTCGATGGTCGTGCCGGGCGCCGTGCCCTGGCCGATCGCCTCGAGCGGCACGTACCCGTTGTACGGCTCGATGGCCTTGACGACGCTGCCGTCGGGCCGGTGCACGAGCCCCTCCGCCTGGAACCCCGGCTGGCGGTCGCTGAAGCCGAGGTCGACGAGGACCTCGAGCGACGTGCCGTCCGCGCCGGCGTCGTCCGGCACGGTGCCGGTGACGTGGAACCACGTGGTGCCCCACGCCCGGCTCCACGGCGTGCCGACCGCGAACGGGCGGTAGTCCTGCCGGACCGCCTCGGCGAACGGCACCGGCTCGCCGGGCGCGTCCCACGCCTCGATGGTGAGGGGCATGCGGCGCCGGTACACGTTCGGGGTGAGGCGGTCGACCACGAAGCGCGCGACGCGGGCCTCGGCGAGGGCGGTGGTGAGGGGCATGGTCATCTCCTGACGATGGCGCGGACGGACCGCGGACGGGTGTCTCCAGCGTGCGCCGCGCGGGCGTCGGCGTCCGGCGGCGGGTGGTGCGGTGGTGGTGCGGGTGGATGCGCGGGCCGGTCAGCCCTTCACGGCGCCGGCGAGCGCGTTGGAGCCGCCGAGCGTCCGCGAGACGAGCACGTACAGCGCGATGACGGGCACCGAGTAGACGAGCGAGAACGCGGCGAGCTGGCCGTACGCGACGGAGCCGTACTGCCCGAAGAAGTTGAAGATGCTCACGGCGGCCGGCTGCTTGTCCGGGCTCAGCAGCAGGATGAAGGGGACGAAGAAGTTCCCCCACGCCTGGATGAACACGAAGATGAACACCACCGCGATCCCCGGCCGCATGAGCGGCACGACGATGTGCGTGAGGGTGCGCATCATCGACGCGCCGTCGGTCCAGGCGGCCTCCTCGAGGGAGATGGGCACCGAGTCCATGAAGTTCTTCGCCATCCAGATGGCCATCGGCAGGCTCGTGGCGGCGAGGAAGAACACCGTGCCGCCGATCGAGTCGATGAGGTCCAGCGTCACGAACAGGCTGTAGACGGGCACCATCATCGCGGTGATGGGCAGGCACGTGCCGAAGAGGATGCCGTAGAGGAACGGCTTGTTGATCCGCATCCGGTACCGCGACAGCGGGTACGCCGCGAGGATCGCGACGACCACCGTCACGATCGCGCAGCCGCCGGAGAGCACGAGGCTGTTCATCAGCGGGATGAAGGAGATCTCCGGCGTCAGCACGGCCGTGAAGTTGTCGAGCGTGAACTCGTCCGGCACCTTCGCCGACAGCGTGGCCGACGGGTCGAACGACGCGAGCACCAGCCAGACGAGGGGGACGGCGAAGCAGAGGGCGACGAGCACGAGCACGCCGTTCGAGACGGCCCGCATCACGCGGCCGCTCGGGGACGTCATGCGGGAGCCGGGCGGCCGCGGGGACCGCCTCCCGCGGGTGGCCCGGGCGGGCGCCGGGATCGCTGTGGTCACGGCCATGGTCAGTCCACCTCCGGGCGCAGGGCCCTGATGTAGATCACCGAGAACACGGCTCCGACGAGGAGCATGATCTCGTGGCGATCGCGGTGCCGAAGCCCAGCTGCGAGAACTGGAACGCCTCCTGGTAGGCGAGGATCGGCAGGGTCGAGCTGCTCGTGCCGGGGCCGCCGCCCGTCATCACGAAGATGAGGGTGAAGACCGAGAGCGTCTGCAGCGTGGTGAGCATCAGGTTCGTCGAGATGCTGCGGCGGATGACCGGCAGCGTGATGAAGACGAGCCGCTGCCAGCCGGTCGCGCCGTCCACCTCGGCGGACTCCGTGATCTCCGGCGGCACCTCCTGCACGGCCGCCGCGTAGACGAGCATGGAGAAGGCGGATCCGCGCCACACGTTGGCGAGGATCACCGAGAGGAGCGGCAGCCCGTACAGCCAGTTCGCGCCCTGGATCCCGAACCAGCCGAGGATCGTGTTGAGCGTCCCCTCGTCGTTGAAGAACGCGTACGCGGCGAACGCGGCCACGATCTCCGGCAGGACCCACGCCGCGATGACGAACGTGCCGACGACGGCGCGCACGCCGCGGTTGCCCTGCCGCATGAGGAGCGCCAGGCCGAGACCGACGACGTTCTGCCCGACGACCGCCGAGAAGAACACGAACGCGAGCGTGAGGAGCACCGACTTGGGGAAGTCCGGGTCGGCGAACAGCGCCGTGTAGTTGTCGAAGCCGATGAACTGCGCGCCGCCGGCGGCGTACCCCTGTGAGGGACGCGTCGGTGAACGAGCCGTAGAGGCTCGAGATGACGGGCCCGAGCAGGAACAGGGCGAGCAGGACGATCGAGGGGAGCAGCGGGATGGTGCGCGCCCCGGTGCGGAGCGCGCGGGCACGGGCCCGGCCCGGGCGGACCGGCGGCGGTCCGCCGGACCCCGGCCCCGACCCCGCCGCGCCCCGCCGGTCGGCGCCGCGCACACCGGCGTCGGGGCCGACCGGGACGGGGGCGATGGTGGCCACGGATCAGTCCTCGGCCTTCTGCGTCCCGTCCTGGCCGACGATGCCGACGAGCGCGTCGTCGTAGGCGGCCGCGGCCTCCTCGGGCGACTGCTGGCCGGTCATCACCGACTCCATCGCGACGGTGATCGCGTTGGAGATCCGGCTGTAGTCGGTGGTCGCGGGGCGGAAGTGGGTCACGTCGACGATGGAGGAGAAGAACTCGAACGTCGGGTTGGAGGAGACGTACTCCGGGTCCTCGGCCACGTCGCTGCGCACCGCGATCTGGCTGGCCGCGATGTCGTACGACTGCGAGCCCTCCTTGTCGAGCGCGTCGGCGATGAACTCGAACGCCTTGTCGGGGTTCGCGGTCTTCGCGCCGACCGCGAGGGTCCAGCCGCCGGACATGCTCACCGCGCCGGGGGCGGCGCCGTCCTGCGTGGGCATGGGCGCCTGGCCCATCACGTCGCTCCACTCGGGCCAGGGGTTCGTGCCCGTCTCGAGCCACGTGCCGCTCAGCCACGAGCCGTCGAGGTCGATGGCGAGCTTGCCCTGCGGCAGCCACTCGCCGCCGACGATGGTGGAGATGTTCGTGTCGAGCGCCTCCTCGGGCTTCGGGCCGATGCCGCCCTGGTACACGTCCTCGATGAAGCCGAGGGAGTCGATGAAGCCCTGCGAGCCGGTGAGCCACTTGCTCGTGGACTCGCCGTAGAGCGTGCCGGTGGGGGTGCCGTAGTGCAGCATCTCGAAGCCCTGCATCGTGGCGCCCTCGCCCTGGGGCTTGCCGGAGTAGACGTTGATGGGCACCACGTCGGGCAGCTCGGCCTTGATGGTCTTCGCCGCGTCGAGCACGTCGTCCCAGGTCCTCGGCTCCCACGGCACGGGCAGGCCGGCCTGGGCGAAGAGGTCCTTGTTGTACCAGAGGGCGCGGGTGTCGGTGCCCATCGGGATCCCGTAGACCTTGCCGTCCTCGCCGACGCCGGCCTCCTTGGCGGAGTCGAAGAACATGTCCCAGTCCTCCCAGCCGGCGACCTGGTCGTCGAGGGGGAGGAGGTAGCCGGCGGCCGCGTCGGACTTCACCTTGAAGGTGTCCTCGTACATCACGTCGGGCGCGGTCGAGTCCGAGCGGTTCATCAGCGCGAGCTTCGTGAAGTAGTCGTCGTTCTGCGCGGCGATGGGCACGAACTCGACCTTCATGCCGGGGTTCGCGGCCTCGAAGGTCTTCGCGGTCTCCTTCATGTGGGCGTCCATCTGGGTGAACGTCCCGAACTTCTGGTACGCGACCTTGATGGTCTTCCCGTCGTCGCCGCCGCCCGCGCCGCCGGAGCAGCCGCTGGCGAGGAGGAGGGCGGCGACGGAGGCCGCCGTGATCGAGAGGATGCGGGCTCGCGTCCTGCGGTGCGGCAGATGGTTCGACATGGTGCTCCCTCGCTCCACTGGCTCGGACGGTCGGCGTCATCGCCGGTCGTCGAGGATTAGCCAAACGTATGGACTAATCCATGTCAAGACATCCCGGTGACGATCGGGTCACGGTGAGCCGGGAGGACAGCCGCGACCCCGGCCCACGGGAGCGGCGGCCGGACGGTCAGGCGCGGATGAGCATGGCCGACGGCCGGGGCGAGAACGCGTTGTCGAGCACGAGGCACGCGGCGCCCACTGCGGCGACGTCCTCGCCGACCGCCGACTCGACCACCCGCACGGGGTGCTTCGAGATGAGCGCCGGGGAGCGGCGCACCTCCTCGGGCAGCGTCTCGAGCACCAGCCGGGCGATGGGGTGCCAGAAGGGGCCGCCGCAGACGACCTCGTCGACGTCGAGGAGGTTCACCTGGATCACGATGGCGTGCGCGAGGTGCCGGGGCCGCCGCCTCGACGATCCGCCGCGCCGGGCCGTCCTCCGCGTCCGCACGGGCCGCCAGCGCGTGGAAGGCCTCGCCGATGAGCCGCATGTCGACGGCGTCGCCGCTCGCCGCCGCCTCCGCGAGCGCCGCGTCCGACACGTCCGCCGCGGTGAGCACGCCGCCCTCCACGGCCTGGCGCACGAGCGCGTGCGGCGTGATCAGCTCGCCGACGCACCCGACGCGCCCGCACGTGCAGCGCCGCCCGCGGGACGCGACCATGATGTGCCCGGCGTCGCCGGCGTTGGAGCTCGCGCCGCGCACCGGCTCGCCGCCGAGGACGAGCCCGGTGCCGAAGCCCGTGCCGTAGTACACGAACGCGAGGTGCCGCCGGTCGCCCGTGCCGAACCACAGCTCCGCCACGGCCGCCGCGGTCACGTCCTTCTCGAGGAGCACGGGCAGTCCGGTCGCGGTGCTCAGCGCCTGCCGGAGGGGCACGTGCCGCCAGAGGGGGAGCATCGGCGGGTCCAGCACCAGCCCGGCGCGCACGTCGATGGGCCCCGGCGCGGCGAGCCCGACCCCGAGCACCGCTGCGCGGTCGACCCCCGCGTCCACGATGAGGCCGTCGACGAGCCGGGCGACCAGCGCCACCACCTCGTCGGGCCGGGAGGCGGAGGGCGTCGGGCTGCCTGACGTGCCGGAGCACCGTGCCCTCGAGGTCCAGGAGGACGGAGGTGATGACGGCCGGATCCACGTGCACGCCCACCGCGAACCGGCCGTCGGCCACCAGGTGCAGGAGGGTGCGGGGCTTGCCGGGCCCCCGGATCACGGTGCCGCCCTCGCGCACGAGCCCCTCGTCGATGAGCCGGCGCGTCACGTTGGTCACGGTCTGGGCGCTGAGGCCGGTGCGCTCGGCGACCTCGGAGCGGCTGGCGCCCTCGGTGGCCCGGCGGACCGCGTCGAGCACCACCGTGCGGTTGTATCCGCCGATGGCGGGCAGGTTGGTGCCGCGTCGCATGGGCACCTCCTCGCGCCGGCCGCCGCGCATCGCACGCGGGGCTCCCCGCAGTATCCCGGATCCCGGGCCCCGCTCCGTCCGGCGCCGCGGTCGACGCGGCCCGCCACCGCTCCCGATGACCCCGCGACCCGCCCGGCCGGGCAGTCCGGGCGCCGAGCGGTCCGGGGATGACCGATCTGCTCGCCGCCGCCCACGGGGCGACCCGCACCCGCCCGTCGGCCGGAGGGTCCTCGCAGCGTCCGGGGCCTCGGCCGCTGCGGCTCCCGCCGATCGGGTCCTGCCGCGACGGCGCGCACCACCCGGTCGGGTTCCGCACGGACCCGCCGGAGCCCGCCGACGACGCGGGCCCGGGGACTCCCTAGAGCTCGCCGCCCGGCACGGCGAACGTGTCGCATGCGGCGGGGCCGCCGGCGCGCCCGGTCTCGAACCAGCGCTGCCGCTGCTCCGCGGATCCGTGGGTCCAGGTGTCGGGGTCCACCGCTCCGCCCGCGGAGGCCTGGATCCGGTCGTCGCCCACGGCCGCCGCCGCGTCGAGTGCATCGGCGACCTCCGCGGCCGTGACCGGCTCGAGGAACGCGCGTCCGGTGTCGTCGCGCACCTCGGCGGCCGCGCCGATCCAGGCACCGGCGTAGCAGTCCGCCTGCACCTCGAGGCGCACCGAGTCGGAGTCGGGCCCGGTGCCCGAGCGGTCGGCGCGGTCGAACGCCCCGGAGAGCTGCTGGATGTGGTGGCCCCACTCGTGCCCGACGACGTACATCTGCGCGAGGGGCCCGCCCGTGGCGTCGAACCGCGTGCGCAGCTCGTCGAAGAAGGTCGTGTCGAGGTACAGGCTGCGGTCGGGCGGGCAGTAGAACGGCCCGGTCGCGCTCGTCGCGTCACCGCAGCCCGTGCTCGTGGCGGCGTCGAACAGGGCGAAGCCGGGGAGCGAGTAGTCGGCGACGCCGGCCTCCGCGGCAGCCGTGGTCCAGTACGTGTCGAGCGAGTCGGCGGCACCCGCCATGCGGCACTCGACGTCCTCGTTGGCCTCGCGGCCGGTCGTGCAGCCCTCGATGGCCTCGTCCTGCTGGCCCGACGACCCGGATCCGCCGCTGCCGCCCGCGCCGCCGACCAGCTGCGACAGGTCGACGCCCGTGAACTGCTGCACGAGGATCACGGCGACCACCACGAGCAGCCCGCCCCCGCCCGCGGCGATGCCGGTCGTCCGTCCGCGGCCGCGGCGGCGCGTGACCTTGCTGCTGTCGATCCGGGCGTCGTCGTCGAAGGTCATGAGCCGACCGTACCGGCGGCGGAGCGCCGTGGGGTGCCGGGCGGATGCGGACCGAGCCGTCGACGGCGCGGCCGCTCAGACGCCCGGGACCGGATCCGCGGCCAGGTCGGGCCGCGTCGCGCGGACGAGGTCGCGCACGCGGTCCACCGCCTCGCGCACCACGTCGTGCCCGCCCCGCGGCGCCGCCTGCGCCGTGCGGGCGCGGCGCAGGAACCCGTCCCAGTCTCCGCCGCCGGCGCGCAGCGGCCGCGACGGGGCGAGGAGCGCGGCACGGCGGAGCCAGACGTCCTGCTCGCCGGCCCAGCGGTCGAGCGCCGCGTCGGCGCGTGCGCGTCCCGCGCCGGACAGCCGTTCGACGAGCGGACCGACGACGTCGAGGGCGAGCGGATCCACGAGGTCCCGCAGGCGGGCGTCCCGCACGAAGCCCTCGATGCGGGTGAGGTCGCCGTTGTCGAGCCGGGTCACGTGCTCCTGCAGCAGCACGACGGCCGCGAACCTCATCTCGTACACGCGCGAGCGCCACAGCTCGGACGCGAGCGCCACCGCCTCGTCCCGCGTCATCCCCGGGCGTCGGCGGCCGAGGTCCCGCACGGTGCCGCGCACGGCGCCGACGGACGCGCCCACGAACCCGAGGTCCGACCGCAGGCGCTCCCGCTCGGCCTCCGCGCGGTACCACGCGCCCTCGCGCTCGAGGGCCGCGGCGACGAAGTCGGCGTCCTCGCTCATCCGGCGAGCGGTGCCGAGCCGTCGCGTCCGGTGCGGTGCACGAAGGCGCGGCCGAACTCGGCCAGCACGTCCTCGGCGGGGTGCGCCGGGACCCATCCCAGCACCTCCCGAGCGCGGGTCGTCGACATGACGGGCACGTTCGCGGCGATGTCGATCCATCCCGGATCCGTCCGCTGCACGCGGAGGCGCCAGCTCGCGGAGACGAGCGCGCGGAGGGCCGGCAGCGGCACGGCGACGACGCGCGCTCCCAGCAGGCGTCCCACGAGGGCGGGGTCGACGACCGGATCCGCGGCGATGTTGAACGCGCCCGGCGCCCGGCGCTCCACCGCCCGCCAGAACGCGTCCGCCACGTCCTCGTTGTGCACGACCTGCGACACCAGCTGGCGGGGGAGCGGCAGCACGGGGGTCCGCGTAGCGAGGCCCAGCCAGCGCGTCGGGATCCAGCGGCCGAGGAACAGCGCGGCGATCTCGGCCGCCGCCTCGTCGTGCATGACGAGCCCGGGCCGCATGCGCGTCACCACGACGTCGGGGTGCGCCGCCTCGAAGGCGTCCATCGCGCGCTCGTTCTCGGCCTTGTGCCGCGAGTAGTGGGAGGTGTGGATCCCGCCCGTGGGCCAGGTCTCGTCGCGCGGACGGTCCTTCGGCGCCGCGCTGTAGGCGCCCACGGAGGACGCCACGACCACCTGGGGTACCCCGGCCTGCGCGACGGCGGCGAGCACGTGGGCCGTGCCGATGACGTTGGTGCGGTGCATCACGCGCTCGCGGTGGTTCGGCTGCAGCGCCCAGCCGAGGTGGATGACCGCGTCGGCGCCCCGCATGGTCGCGGCGAGACCGGAGACGGCGCCCGCGGCGCCGATGTCGGCGAGCCGCCACGTCGCGTGGGAGTACGGCTCGAGCGCGGCGTCGGGCATGCGCCGGGCGACGCCCACGATCTCCGCGCCCGCGGCGTGGAGGCGCCGCAGCACCCCGGTCCCGAGGTTCCCGGTCGCTCCGATGACGACGACGCGCATGCTGCTCCTCTCCTGCGGACGGGACCCGGTGGGCCGACGGGTCCGCGGGTCCCCTCCATCATGCTCGCCGGCCGCTGTGCGTCGCCGGGTCAGCGGTCGACGGCCTCGATCAGCGAGCCCTGCGCGAAGGTCAGCCAGTCGTAGATGGCCGCGCTCTCGCGGGGTGCGCGGTCCCGCCAGCCGTCGGCCTCGTCGATCCTCAGGGGCACGGAGATCGCGAGCCGGAGGTCGTTGAGGGTGCGGAGCCACGCCTGCGCACCCGTGGGGTCGAGCACCACCAGGAGCCCGCGCCGCCCGGCTCCGCGCGCGTCGGCCTCCGCGAGCGTCGCCTCCACGGTCGTCGCGTTCGCGGCCTTGGCCTCGGTGAGGTCGCCCGCGGTGAACCGCCGGAACTCCGCGGAGGCCTCGGCGTCGTCCGGGTACGCATCCGGCAGCAGCCGCTCGGCGACGGGGAGGGGGCTCCGCCGTCCTCGGCGCCGCCCGGGGCGACGCGCTCGTCGAGGATGCCGCGCAGCTCGCCGAGGAGGCCGCGGAGGAGGGCGACCTCGTGCGGCTCCAGGTGCGCGGCGACCGTCCCGTCGGGACGGGCGCGGAAGGCCCTCACGCGTCGACCCGCTCGAGCGTCGCCCAGAGGCCGTAGCCGTGCATCGCGAGGACGTGGCGCTCGATCTCCTCGCGGATCCCGGTCGCGACCACGGCCCGTCCGTCCTCGTGCACGCGCAGCATCAGCTCGTCGGCCCGTTCGGGCGGGAAGCCGAAGTAGCTGCGGAAGACGTAGGAGACGTAGGTCATGAGGTTCACCGGGTCGTTCCAGACCACGCAGCTCCACACCGGAGGGGTGGCGGAGCGCTCGAGGAGGTCGGTGTCGGATCCGGTGCTCGTGCCGGCGCCGGGGTCGCCGGCGGGTGGATCGGCGGCCCGGCGAGCGGAGGGGGCGAGGCGGGCGCGGCGCGTGCCCGCGATGGTCGTGGTCACAGCGCTCCTGACGGGTCGACCCGGCGTCCCGCCGGCACGCCCATCCTCTCGTGCCGGGCGCCCCGTCCACGACCCCGGGGCGTCCCGTCACGCACCCGGACGCACCAGCCCGCAGTCGTATGCGAGGATCACCGCCTGAACGCGGTCGCGCACGTCGAGCTTCGCGAGCACCCGGCCGACGTGCGTCTTCACGGTCGACTCCGACAGGTAGAGGCGCCCGGCGATCTCCTGGTTGGTGAGCCCCTCCGCGAGCGCCGTGAGCACCTCCAGCTCCCGCGCGGTCAGCGGGCGCAGGCGCGGGTCGGCGGCGCCCTCCCCGGTGCCCGCGGCGCTTCCGGCCGCGGGCATCGCGGGTCCCAGGAGCTCGATCATGCGCCGGGTCACGCGCGGGGAGATGGCCGCGTCGCCGTCCGCCACGGCGCGGATCGCCTGCATGAGGTGCTCGGGCCGGGTGTCCTTCACGAGGAACCCGCTCGCGCCCGCGCGCAGCCCGGCGAAGGCGTACTCGTCGAGGTCGAAGGTGGTGAGCACGATGACGCGGGTCGCCGGGTGCCGCGCGACGATCTCGGCGGTCGCCTCGATGCCGTCCATGCCGGGCATGCGCACGTCCATCAGCACGACGTCGGGTGCGAGCTCGGCCGCGCGCGCCACGGCGGCGCGGCCGTCGGCCGCCTCGCCCACGACCGCGATCCCGGGCTCGGCGTCGAGCACCATGCGGAAGCCCATGCGCACGAGCGCCTGGTCGTCCACGATGAGCACGCGGACGGGGGTTCGGCTGTCGGTCATCGGTCCTCCTGGATCCGGGGGCGGGTGTCGTGCGGGTCGCGGGCCCCGGCCGCGTCGCCCGGGCGGACGTCGTCCGAGCCGCCGGGCATGCTCGCGAGCACCCTCCATCCGCCGGTCGCGCGGGGCCCGGCGGACGCGGTGCCGCCGTAGACGGCCATGCGCTCGGTGACGCCGAGGAGACCGCGTCCGCTGCCGGGGACGGGCGGGACGACGGGACCCGTGCGGTCGTCGTCGGTGACCTCCACGGTGATCCGGTCGGGCCCGTGGTCGACCCGGACCTCGACGCGCTCGGCGTTCGGCGCGTACCGGAGCACGTTGGTGAGCGACTCCTGCACCACGCGGAACACGGCGAGCTGGCGTCCCCGGATCCTCCGGCGGCGTGCCCGTCGTGGTGAAGCGGACGGGCAGGCCGGTCGACCGGAACGAGTCGACGAGGGCGGCCAGCTCGGCGTGCCCGGGCTGCGGGGCGCGGAGGGACGGAGGGCTCGCATCGCCGGCGGTGGGCTCCTCGGCGAGCACGCCGAGCATGCGGCGCATCTCGGAGAGCGACGACCGACCCGCGTCCGCGACCTCGCGCATCGCGTCGCGGGCGAGCTCCGGGCGGGTGACCGCGCTGGCCGCCGCGCCGTCGGCGAGCGTCACCATGACCGTGATGCCGTGGGCGACGATGTCGTGGATCTCGCGGGCGATGCGGGTGCGCTCGGCCGCCGTGGCGAGCCGCGCCTGCTGGTCGCGCTCACGGGCGAGCTGCACCGCGAGGTCCCGCAGCGCCTCCACGTAGCGCTTCCGTCCGCCGACGTTCGTGCCGATGAGCGTCGCGATGAGCATGGGGATGAGGCTGAACACCAGCATCGAGGCGACCGAGAGGTCGAGCGGCCCGGTGCGCGCCGTGGTGGGCACGACGACCGCGGCGAGGATCGCGGAGCCGCCGAGCCCCAGCCACGCGCGACGCGAGGACCCGTGGACCGCGACGGCGTAGAGCGCGAGCGGGAGGGCGCCGAAGTCGAAGGTGCCCGAGATCAGGGCCGAGGCCGCCGTGCCGAGCCCGCTCACGACGAGCACGCTCACCGGTCGGCTGCGGCGGAGCATCAGCGCCGCGCCCACGCCGAGCGACAGGGTGACGAGCACGACCACGGCCCCGGGGAGGTCGGAGCGGATGTCGCTGACGGCCACGCCGGCGAGGGACGCCCAGGTGAACAGGACCGCGATGACGGCGTCGACCGTCCGCGGATGCCGGGCCATCCACCCGCGGACCGCGCCGGGCGGGTCGGCAGGCGGACGCCGTCGGGCGCGGCGGCGTCCGCCGCGCCCGACGGCGCCCTCCGTTCCGCGTCGATCAGGCGTCCCGCTTCCGGGCGAGCACGACGGCGGGGACGAGGATCACGGCGACCCAGGCCAGCATGACCAGGAGCGCCTGCCAGAACTCCATCTCCCCGGGAGCGCCGTTGCCGCCGCTGTAGAGGCGGTTGCCCGCGCTCAGGGGGAAGTACGGCTCGAGGTCGCGGACCCAGTCGAGCACGGCGCCGAGCAGCTGGCCGACGATGGGCACGACGAGGACGAGGCCGACGAGGGCCCCGATCCCCGCCGCGCCGTTGCGCAGCAGGAGGCCGAACCCGAAGCCCATCAGGCCGATGAGCACGACGAAGAGCACGCCGCCGAGGGCCGAGAGCAGGAACCCGCCCTCCAGGACGTCGACCTCCGCGCCGGCCGCGGAGAAGTACGCGCGGGCGATCAGGAGGGCGACGGCGACCGCGATCGCGGTGACCACGAAGGTCACGACCGTGTAGACGATCGCCTTGGCGGCGATGACCCCGAGACGCCGGGGCGCCGCGCTGAACGACGAGCGGATCATGCCGGTGGAGTACTCGCCGCTGATCACGAGTACCCCGAGCACGCCCGCGACGAGCATCGACAGCGTGACGCCGCTGAGGCCGACGGACACCAGCAGGTCGGCGGCCGGGAGGCCGGGGAGGCCCAGCTGGTCCTCCAGCTGATCCACGACGAACGGGGTGAAGAGCGCCGAGAACCCGGCGAGGAGGAGGAAGACGAGCGCGAAGCACCAGACGGTGGAGCGCAGAGTACGGAGCTTGATCCACTCGGAGCGCATGAGGCGGCCGAGCGTGGGACGGCCCGTGGTCACCGGGGCGGGTGCGTAGGGGGTGCTGGTGGCGGTCATCGTGCGGTCTCCTGCTCGGTCGTGCCGACTGCGGCGCTGTGGTACTCGACGTCGCCCTGCGTGAGCGACAGGTAGGCGTCCTCGAGGGACGCCGAGACGGGCGTGAGCTCGTGGAGCACGACTCCCGCCGACAGGGCGGCGTCGCCGACCTGCGCGGCCGTGAGGCCCGTGATCTCGATGACGTCGCGCTCGACGCTCGTGACCACGACGTCGGGTCGCGACACCGCCTGGCCGAGCCGGTCGGTGTGCGGCGACCGGACGCGGACCAGTCCGCTCGTGGCTCCCGCCACCACGGCGGCGACGGGCGCGTCGGCCAGCACGCGGCCGCGACCGAGGACGATGAGGTGGTCGGCGGTCTGCGCCATCTCGCTCATCAGGTGCGAGGACAGGAGCACCGTGCGGCCCTGGCCGGCGAGGTAGCGCGTGATGTTGCGCACCCAGAGGACGCCCTCGGGGTCGAGGCCGTTGACGGGCTCGTCGAGGATCAGCGTGCGCGGGTCCCCCAGGAGCGCGACGGCGATGCCGAGGCGCTGCCCCATGCCGAGGGAGAAGCCCCCCACGCGCTTCTTGGCGACCGGCTGCAGCCCCGTCATCTCGATGACCTCGTCGACCCGCGAGCGCGGGATGCCATGCGTCGCCGCCATCGCGAGGAGGTGGTTGAACGCGCTGCGGCCCGTGTGCACCGCCTTGGCGTCCAGGAGCGCGCCGACCTCGTGCAGCGGCGCCTGGAGGTCGCGGTAGCGGCGGCCGTTGACGGTCACCGATCCGGAGGTCGGGGCGTCCAGCCCGACGATCATGCGCATCGTGGTGGACTTGCCGGCGCCGTTCGGACCGAGGAATCCGGTCACCATGCCCGGCTGGACGGTGAAGCTCACGCCGTCCACGGCGGTCTTCGCGCCGTAGCGCTTGGTCAGGTTCTCAGCGACGATCATGCGCGCTGCCTCCTCAGGATGGGTGTGCGGACCCAGCGCCCGCGAGACCAACGCTAGGGGCGGCCTCCTCGGCGACGCGTCCCCCTTCCGGCCCCCGTCCCGAGGCGGTCCTGGTACCAGGGTGCCGGGTCAGGCGGTCCCGGGCGCCAGGGCGCCGAGGCGCCGCACGGCCTCCTCGAGCACGTCGATCCGCTTGCAGAACGCGAAGCGCACGAGCGAGGCGTGCTCCGCGGCGAGCGGAGCATGGCAGAAGGCGGAGAGGGGCACCCCGACCACCCCGGCGAGGGCGGGCAGCCGCAGGCACAGCTCCCGGGCGTCGGCGAACCCGAGCGGCGCGGCGTCGGCCACGATGAAGTAGCCGGCCTGCGGCAGGTGGATCCGGAAGCCGGCCGCCGTCAGCCCCGCCGCGAGGATGTCGCGCTTGTGCCGCAGGTCGTCCGCGATGCCGTCGTACACCCGGTCCGGCAGGGCGAGTCCGGTCGCGATGGCGGGCTGGAACGGCGCGCCGTTCACGAACGTCAGGAACTGCTTGACGGCCAGGATCGCGGAGACCAGGGGCGCGGGCGCCGTCAGCCAGCCCACCTTCCAGCCCGTGGTGCGGAAGGTCTTCCCGCCGGAGGAGATGGTCACCGTGCGCTCGCGGGCTCCCGCCAGGGTGGCGACCGGGACGTGCGACGTGTCGAACACGAGGTGCTCGTAGACCTCGTCCGTGACGATCACGACGTCGTGCGCGATCGCGAGCTCCACGACGAGCTCGCGGACCTCGCGGCTGAGCACCGTGCCGGTGGGGTTGTGCGGGTCGTTCAGGAGGATCACGCGGGTGCGGTCGGTGATGGCGTCGCGCAGATCGTCGAGCCGCGGCTGGAAGCCGGGGGCGCGCAGCGGGACGGTGCGGTGCACGCCGCGGGCCAGCGAGATGAGCGCCCCGTAGGCGTCGTAGAACGGCTCGAGGGTCACCACCTCGTCGCCCTCCTCCACGAGGGCGAGGAGGGTGGCCGCGATGGCCTCGGTCGCACCCGCGGTCACGAGCACCTCGGTCTCCGGGTCGATCGCCATCCCGTAGAAGCGAGCCTGGTGGGCGGCGATCGCCTGCCGCAGCCCGGGGGTGCCGCGACCCGGCGGGTACTGGTTCATCCCGGCCGAGATCGCCGCGCGCGCCGCCTCGAGCACCTCGCCCGGTCCGTCCTCGTCGGGGAAGCCCTGCCCCAGGTTGATCGCACCGGTAGCGGCGGCGAGTGCGCTCATCTCGGCGAACACGGTGGTGCCGGGCGTCCCGTCAGGCGAGAGCAGCATGGCCCCGCGGGCCGCGCGCACCCACGCGCCGGGTATCGTCATGCGCCCATCATGGCGCGCGGGCGGCGGGCCGCCTCCCGCACAGCGGGCGTGCCGCCGGACAGGCCGTCCCATGTGGACCCTCCCGCTCCGCCTCGCACCAGCACGGCTACCTTTCCTGGACCGCGATGCCGGGTGCCGCCGCACCCCTCCTGCTCGCGGGATCCGCACGCCCAGGGGGAGACGACCATGCACGAGCGACCGCGCCACCGACCGAGGCGGGTGACCGGGACGCTGTCCGGCTCGCTCGCCCTCCTGCTCCTGTCATGCGTCCTCAGCGGATGCGCCGCCCCCGAGGCGCCGACCCCGCAGGGCCCGCCGACCCCGGCGCTGTCGCAGGAGCAGCGGGACGACGAGGCGTTCCGGGATCTCTTCTCCCGCTACGTGGCGTTGGAACCCGCTGACGAGTCGGGCGAGGTCCTCGCAAGCCTGCTGGCTGGCGATGCGCTCGAGGACGAGCTGTCCTCGATGCATGCCACGGCGGCCGAGGGGCAGCACGGTGAGGGAAGGGCGACGATGTCGGCGTTCGAGGTGACGGGCCGGGGCACGGACGACCAGGGTTCGCGCTTCATGGTCGCGCAAGCGTGCCTGGACGTCGGAGGCACCCGGATCCTGGATGCTGATGGCCGGGACGTGACGCCGACGCGAGACAGTCGATTGTCCCTGCAGATGAAGGCGACCATGTCCGCAGATGGTGCGTGGCGGATCAGCGATTCCCTTCGCAATGAAGCGGTGCACGCATGCGATTGAGGACGGTGCTGTCCGTCCACGCGATCGCTGTGGCGCTCGTCCTGGCTCAAGCCTCGTCAAGCGGCGCAGCCGAAGGAGCGTGTGGTCAGTCATCCGGACGGAGCGGGACTTGCGCGACTGGGGCGATCGATGAGGCAGGTGTCGCTTTGCGCGCACGTGACATCAGGCCACAGGACGCATTCCATCGCCCCTCCGAGCCCTAGGTCGGATCGACCCTGGGAGTACCCATCGACAAGCCACCGGTGGTGCCGCATCCGGTGCCGCGGCAGGATCGGTTGGCGGCGGATGCGGATGGGGGGTGCTTGCCGGGGCGGGGGTCGTGTCTGGATGGGCGGCATGCGTTCCTGCCACCGGCGAGGTCGCCGGTGAAGGCGGCGGATCCGGCGCCGGTGGTGGAGGGCGTTGCGGGGGTGACGTTGGAGGACGTGGCGCAGTTCGTGCCGCGGTCGGCGTCGATCCGGTCGCAGCCGAACGGGTGGGCGCTGGTGGGGGTGCCGGTGAACCTGGTGACGGATGCGGTGGCGCAGGTGGTGGACGGGGTGCTGCTGGGGCGGCCGGCGCAGGTGCGGTTCGTGCCGGTGTCGTTCGCATGGGACCACGGTGATGGCACGACGACGGCGGTGGAGGGTCCGGGTGCGTCGTGGGCGCAGCTGGGTCAGGGCGACTTCACGCCCACGGCCACGAGCCACGTGTTCGCGACGGTCGGGGAACGGCAGGTCGCGGTGACGGTCGCGTACGCGCCGTCGTACCGGTTCGACGGGGGTGCGTGGCAGTCGATCCCGGGGACGCTGCCGGTGCTGGTGGGTCCGGTGACGGTCCGTGTCGTGCAGGGGTCCACGGTCCTGGTGCCCGGGCCGTGCGGGACCCGCCACGCCGGCCCCGGATGCTGAGACGCCGCGAGGTCCCGGCGTCCGACCGCCACGCACGCCTCGACCTGCTCGGACGCAGCTCCCGCGTACGCTCGACCCAGCAGGCGAGCAGCGACACCGACGCCCCGGTCGTCCTTCGGGACCTGGCCTCTGCGGACGGCGCGCTGTCAGGGCAGCCATAGGCAACGCCCAGACTCGCCCTGGAAGCTGGCACGACCTGAGAGGAGCACCACCGATGACCGACAGAAGCCACGGCGCAGACGAGCACGAGGGCGACCGCGAGGTGCCTGGCCGCCCGGACGCCACAGGCCCGGCATCGTCGCGCTCCTCGGACCCGGCCGGCGACGGATCGTCCTGGCCCGCGCCCGCCGGTCCCGCAGCGAGTGCCCACCCGGCACCCACCCCCGCAGACCAGCGCGACACGCTCGCCTACGGCACCCGCCCGGAAGCCGAGCGGCCTGCTGCCACCACCACCGTCCCCGTCGCGGAATCAGCGGCCGCCGGCGACGGACCGTCGGCGGAGACGACCCCGGCGCCCCGCAAGAAGGCCAACAAGGCCCTCCCTCTCGTCGCCATGCTCGCCGTCGGCGCCCTCATCGGGGGAGCCGCGGGCGGTCTGTCCGTCTGGGCGGTCGCGCACGAGGACGGCTCGACGGAGGCGGCCAGCCAGGCTCCGGCCAACATCACGGTCAACGACCCGGACGACGCGACGCCCATCACCGCCGTCGCCGCCCAGGCGTCCGGCAGCGTCGTCACCATCAGCGTCGCCGGCGCGCAGGGCGGCGGCACCGGTTCGGGCGTGGTGCTCTCGAGCGACGGCTACATCCTCACCAACACCCACGTGGTGACGCTCGACGGCCAGACCGGCAACCCCACCATCCAAGTGAAGACCGCGGACGGCGCCCTCTACACGGCCCAGCTCATCGGCACGGATCCGGTCGTCGACCTCGCGGTCATCAAGATGGACGGGGCGAGCGGGCTCACGCCCATCGAGTTCGCCGACTCCTCGAAGCTCAACGTCGGTGACGACGCCATCGCCATCGGCGCGCCGCTCGGTCTGTCCGGGACGGTGACCGACGGCATCGTCAGCGCCCTCGACCGGAGCATCCAGGTGGCTTCGTCCGCCGCTCCCGAGACGCCGGGAGACGGCAGCCAGAGCGAGGAGACGCCGTTCAACTTCTGGCCCTTCGGCAACGAGGGTCAGGGGGGCCAGGGCGGGACGGGCGGCCAGCCCCAGGCGGCGGCCACCATCAGCCTGCCGGTCATCCAGACCGACGCGGCCATCAACCCCGGGAACTCGGGAGGCGCGCTCCTCGACCGCGAAGGTCGGCTCATGGGCATCAACGTGGCCATCGCCAACGCCGGCGGGTCGAGCTCGACCGCGGGCAGCATCGGCGTCGGCTTCGCCATCCCGTCGAACCTCGCCCAGCGCGTCGGTAAGGAGATCATCGCGGGTGGCAGCGCGTCGCACGGGCTGCTCGGCGCGAGCGCCCGCGACGCGGCCGCGGCCGACAACACGACCCCGGTCGGGGCGCGTTCATCGTGGAGGTCCAGAGCGGAGGCGCCGCAGCCGCCGCGGGGCTGCGGAGCGGCGACATCGTGACGGCCTTCGAGGGCGTCCCGATCAGCAAGGCCAGCGACCTCACGGCGCAGGTCCGGGCGCTGGCCGGCGGCAGCGATGCTCAGCTGACCGTGATCCGCGGTGGCCAGACGCAGCAGGTCGCCATCACGCTCGGCACGCTGCAGCAGTAGCCCCTGACCCGAGAGGAGGGGCGGACCGGTGAGCGCCGGTCCGCCCCTCCTCTGCGTCCAGGGCGGAGGGGCGGGCTGGTAATGTGCTGCGAGGCTCGGCCCCCGACGGCCCCGGCCGCACCTCCTCCAAGAGATCGGCTCAGATGGCGCACCACCCGCGACGAGACCCCGTCGCCGGCAGCCCCGGCGAACTGCCCGCCGTCTCGTACGTCATGCCGATCCTCAACGAGGTGGACCACGTCCGGGCGGCCGTGGACAGCATGATGCGTCAGGACTACGCCGGCGACTTCGAGGTCGTCCTCGCGCTCGGACCGAGCACCGACGGGACGACCGAGGTGGTCCGGGAGATGGCGCGTGCCGACTCGCGCATCACGAGCGTCGACAACCCCACGGGCTCGACTCCCGGCGGCCTCAACGCCGCCATCCGCGCGACGCGGAATCCCGTGGTCATCCGCGTCGACGCGCACTCGCTGCTCCCGCCCGACTACACCCGGATCGCGGTGGAGACGCTGCAGGCGACCGGCGCGGACAACGTCGGCGGCCTCATGTCGGCCGAGGGACGGACGCCGTTCGAGAAGGCGGTCGCCCGTGCGTACGGCGCCCGGGTCGGCCTCGGCGGCACCGCGCACCACGTCGGCGGCAAGGAGGGTCCCGCGGAGACCGCGTACCTCGGTGCGTTCCGGCGCGAGCGCCTCGTCGACGTCGGGCTGTTCGACGAGGGCGTCCGTCGTGGTCAGGACTGGGAGCTCAACCGCAGGATCCGGCAGAGCGGCGGCCTCGTCTGGTTCACGCCCCGCATGAAGGTCACCTACCGGCCCCGCTCGACGTTCCGGTCGCTCATCCGGCAGTTCTTCGCGACCGGCCTGTGGCGCGGGGAGCTCGCCCGCCGGTACACGCGGCAGAACTCGGTCCGCTACTTCGTGCCGCCCGTCGCCGTCGCCGGGGTCGCGGTCGGTCTCGTCCTCGGCGTCGCGGGCCTGGTGGGCCCGGCCATCGGGGTGCCGAGCCTGCGCCGCCTCGTCGCCGCGTTCGTCGTCCCCGGCGTCTACGCCGGCTTCGTGCTGGTGAGCACCGTCACCGTGGCCTCGCGGGACGGTGCGGCCACGATGCTGCGGTTCGCCGCGGTGCTCCCGTCCATCCACTTCAGCTGGGGCACGGGCTTCGTGCTCGGATTCCTCGAGCTCACCGACGACCTCGACGGGCACACGGGCCGATGAGCAGCGACCCCCGTACCGGCGACCGCGGCCTGCCGTCCTCCATCGCGGAGCTGCGGCGCGTGACCCAGCCCCCCGAGGTGCGCCTCCGGGCGAACGCCGAGCACTGGACGGCCCACCTCTACCTCCGCGACCTCTCGCCGTACGTCACCTGGCTCCTCCTGCGGACGCCCATCAGCGCCAACGGCGTCACCGTCGTCATGATCCTCACGGGATGGGCAGCCGCCGCGGCCCTGCTCATCCCGGGCATCGCGGGCGCCGCCCTCGCGCTCGTCCTCGGCCAACTGCAGATGCTCGTGGACTGCTGCGACGGGGAGGTGGCGCGCTGGCGGCGCACCTCGTCGCCGGTCGGTCACTTCCTCGACGCGGTCGGGCACTACTCGACCGAGATGCTGATCGCGCTGTCTCTGGGCATCCGTGCCGCCGCGTACCCCTTCGAGGCGCCGGGTGATCTGCCCTGGACGACGCTCGCGTTCGCCCTCGCCCTCGTCATCGTGCTGAACAAGGCGCTGAACGACATGGTGCGCGTCGCCCGCGCGTCCGCCGACCTGCCGAAGGCGCCCGGTCGGGGCCGGGACGGTCGCGTCGCAGCACTCCCTCATCGCGGTCGCGCGCCGGGCCGTGCGGTTCCTGCCCTTCCACCGGATGTTCCACTCGGTCGAGCTGACCATCGTCGTGTTCGTCGTCGCGCTCGTGGGCCTCGTGGCGGGACAGCCGGAGACCGACCGGGTCCTGCTCATCGCGCTCGTGCCGCTCTCGGTGCTCGCCCTCGTCGGGCACTTCGTGATGATCGTCACGTCGCGTCGGCTGACCTCGCGGCGTGACGTCGCCGCTGCCGCGCGTCGGCGTCGTCATCCTGAGCCAGGGCCGCCGGCCGGGAGGGCTCGCCGCCTCACTCGCGTCGGTGTTGCGGCAACGGGACGTCGTCACGGATGTGGTCGTGGTCGGCAACGGCTGGGACCCGGTCGGCCTGCCCGACGGCGTCCGCGGTCTGCACCTGCCCGCGAACGTGGGGATCCCCGCCGGTCGCAACGCGGGCGTCCCGAAGGTGGCGGGGGAGACCCTGTTCTTCCTCGACGACGACGAGACCGTGCCCAGCGCGACGTTCCTGGTCGACTGCCGGGCGCTCATGGCCCGCATGCCGGAGGTGGCGCTCATCCAGCCGCGCATCGTCGACCCGACGGGCGCGGCCACGCCGCGGCGGTGGATCCCGCGCATCCGCAAGGGGGATGCCGCACGGTCCAGCGCCGTCATGTCGGTCCTGGAGGGGGCGGTCGTCGTGCGCCGCGACGCGTTCGAGGCGGCCGACGGATGGGCGGGCGCGTTCTTCTACGCCCACGAGGGGATCGAGCTGGCGTGGCGGGTCTGGGACCAGGGCCTGCGAGCCTGGTACGCCGGGGATCTGGTGGCGCACCATCCCGCCGTCGCCCCCACGCGCCACGCGGAGTACCACCGGCTCAACGCCCGCAACCGCGTCTGGCTCGCGCGTCGGAACCTGCCCCTCCCGCTCGTGCCCGTGTACGTGGGGTCGTGGACCGCGGTGCAGTTGCTCCGCAGCGCTCGCCACCGCGACGGCCTCGGCACCTGGCTGCGCGGCTGGCGGGAGGGTTGGACGACGTCGCCCGGGCCGCGCCGCCCCATGTCATGGCGCACCGTCCTCCGCATGACCCGCGCGGGCAGGCCGCCCGTCATCTGATCGTGATGCGCGACCGCACGGTCACGATCGCACACCGTTCCACGCCCCCGGCCGGGGCTCGTCGGGAGCGGCTCCGAGTGCTGGCTACGGTGGATGCATGGGTCTCCTGAACGATGCGCGCCTCGCCGTGCGCGCTGTCCGCTCGCTGGTCCAGCAGCGCCGTGCACGGGGGATCCTGCAGCGGAAGCTCGCGCTCCGCGCGCCGTCGCCGACCGGCGAGTACCGCATCGCCGTGTACTTCGCCGACTCGGCCGTGAACATGTACCAGATCCGCCAGTGGTACCGCCCGCTGCTCGAGCTGGCCCGGACGCACCCGGTCGTCATCCTCAGCCGCCATCCCGGCGGTGCGAACGCCCTCCTCGACGAGAGCCCGCTGCCGGTCGAGTACGTGCGTCGCGTCGCGGACCTCGAGCGGGTCATCGCGGAGCAGGACATCCGCATCGTCCTGTACGTCAACCAGAACACGCGCAACTTCCAGATGATGCGGTACGGGCGCCGCTGGCACGTCTTCGTCAACCACGGCGAGTCCGACAAGATGTACATGACCACGAACCAGTTCAAGGCCTACGACTACAGCCTCATCGCCGGGGACGCGGCGCGCTCCCGGCTCGGCAAGGTCCTGTGGGACTACGACCTCGACCGCCGGGCCATCCCCATCGGGCGCCCGCAGGCGGACCACTACTCCGGCGAGCTGCCCTACACCCCGGACGACCGCACGGTCGTGCTCTACGCGCCCACCTGGGAGGGGGACCGGCCCGCTGCCGCGTACGGCTCCATCGCCTCGCACGGCGTGCCCCTGGTCCGCGACCTGATCGCGACCGGCCGCCACCGCGTCGTCTACCGCCCGCACCCGCGATCCGGGGTGGTGGACCCCGAGTACGCGCGCGCGAACCGGGAGATCGCGGCGATGCTGGAGCGCGCGAACGCGGAGGATCCGGCGGCGCAGCACGTCGTGGACCGCTCACGGGAGCTCGCCTGGCAGCTGTCCGCGGCGGACCTCGCGATCGTCGACATCTCGGCCATGGTCTACGACCGCCTGGCGGCCGGCCGGCCGCTGATGGTCACGCGTCCCGTGCGACCCGAGGCGCAGATCGACACCGACGGCTACCTCTCCGACTGCGAGTGGCTGACGGCGGACGACGCGCACGGCATCGTCGCGCGGCTGGACGCGCTCCAGCACGACGCGGCGGCCGATCGGCGGCTTGCGGCGTGGGTGCGGCACTACTTCGGCGACACCGCACCGGGCGCGGCGACAGCGCGCTTCCACGCGGCCATCGAGCACCTCATGGGGGAGTGGGACCGCCATGCCGCCCTGCACCTCCGCGACGCGACCACGGATCCGGGTGACGAGCAGGTCGACGACGAGGACGAGGACGCCTGACGCGACGCTCGGTGGTGACGCCGTGGTCGACGCGCGCCGACGATCGGCTCAGCGCTTGGCGGCCTTCTTCTCGGCGACGCGGATGACGCGGGGCTTCCTCTCCGGCACCGCGAGCTCCTCGGGGAATACGGCGGGAGCCGGACCGAACGCCTGACGCGAGCTGGCGACGATCTTGCCGCCGAGCATCCGGTTGCCGGCGCCGCCGATGACCGCGCCGATGCCGAACGGAACGGCCCGCCCGATGGCGCTCGCGCTCTGGTTGAGGACGAAGCGCTTGATGAAGGCCCGCTTGATGCGGTCCGCGATCGGCCCGATGGCGAAGGAGGGCAGCCCGGAGGTGATGGCCCGGCCCCAGTTGGCGTTGCGGTCGACGGGTTGGCCGGAGAACTGCCCGGTGAACTGCTGGATGACCTGAGCTCCCGGGGCACCCAGCATCATCGTCATGACGAGCGCGCGGGCTCGGGCGGGATCCTCCACGGAGATGCCGTGGACCTCCGTGATGGACTGCGCGAAGAGGGCGCTCGCTTCGAGGAAGCCGGCCGTCTCGACGCCGGTGAGCGCGAGGGACACGCCCGTGCCGACGCCCGGGATGACCGCGCTGGCACCGACCGCGGCACCGCCGGCGGTCACCGCCGCCAGGAACCGCTTCTCCAGGATGGCGATGATGCGGTCGGGCGACGCCTCCGGGTGCCGGGCGCGGATGGACCGGATGTGGGCGAGCACGACGGGCCGCTGCACGGACAGGAGACGATCGATGCCGGTGGCCACGGACGGGTCGAGCTCGGGAGCGTCGTTCATCCTCCGAGCCTACGCGCGGCCCCTGGGGGCATCGTGCCCTCGTCGTCTCGCGGATCGTCGGTGGGCATAGCCCTATCCGGAGAAGAGCGGGCGCGGACAGTCGGGGCACTGAAGCTCTGGTCATTCCTTCACGTGGCGGATAAGCATGTGCCATGGTCACCCCCGTATCCGACGCCGCCGCCGAGTTCGGAGCGCGCGTGCGCGAGCAGCGACAGCGCATCGGCATCAGCCAGGAGACGCTCGCCGAGCTCTCGGGCATCCACTGGACCGCGCTCGGCAAGATCGAGCGGGGCCAGCGCAACCCGAGCCTCCGCAACATCGTCAAGATCGCGAGCGGTCTCGACGTGGACGCCGGGATCCTGGTGACCGGGTTGACGGCGGACATGCTGCCGCAGGACGACGGCGACTCGCGCGCCGACCTCATCCGTCTCGAGCGGGAGCGCGACCGCCGCGGCGACTCGCCCGTCAGAAGCTGACCCGCCACAGGTACTCCCCTCCGTCCGGGCGGAACCAGCGGACCACGAGGACCGTGTCGAGGGCCAGGTCGTCGCCTCTGATGGTCGTCGAGAGGCGCTCTCCCGGGCGGACGGTTGCGGGAGCCCGCGAGAGCATCGTGCCCGACCCGAGCAGGTGCAGCGAGATGGCGTGCAGCACCTCGTCGCCCACGTTGACGAGCGCGAACCGGGGGCGTTCCAGGGTGCGGTCGAAGTGCCAGGGCACGCGGTACGCGGGCTCGGGATCCGGACGGACGGGCAGGGGCGGGACGGGTCGCAGCATGCGTGCACGGTAGGGGCGGCGTGCGACGGGCGCGGTCGTGCGCCTGTGCAGGGGCGGTGCTGGGGAGGAGGGGATCTCAGCCGGCGGACGGGGCGGGCGGGCTCTTCGGGCCGTGGTCGGCGTTGTACGCGTCGACGACCTCGTCGATCGGGCCGTCCAGCACGAGCGCGCCCTTGTCGAGGTACAGGCCGCGCGTGCAGAATCGTCGGAGGTCCCGCTCGTTGTGCGACACGAAGAAGAGCGTGCGTCCCTCGGCCAGCATCTCCTCGATCCGGTGGTAGCACTTCTCCCGGAAGGAGCGGTCTCCCACCGCGAGGACCTCGTCCACGAGGAGCACGGGCTCGTCGAGGCGCGAGATGACCGCGAAGGCGATGCGCACCTTCATGCCGCTCGACAGGTGCTTGTAGGGCGTGTCCACGAAGTCCGGGATCTCCGCGAACGCGATGATCTCGTCGAACTGGGCGTCGATCTCCGCCTTGGACATGCCGTGGAGCCCGGCCGTGAGGTAGACGTTGTCGCGCACCGTGAGGTCGTTCACGAACCCGCCCGTGATCTCGATGAGCGGCGCGACGCCGGCGTGCACGTCGATGCGCCCCTCGTCGGCGATGAGCACCTCCGCCACGAGCTTCATCAGGGTGGACTTGCCCTGGCCGTTCCGCCCGACGACGCCGATCGCCTCTCCCGCGTGCACCTCGAACGAGACGTGGCGCAGCGCCCAGAACTCGCCGGGCCGCGCGCGCCTCGTCGACCCGCCGAACAGGTCCTTGAAGCTCCGGCGCGCCTTGCGGTTGCGTCGGAAGCGGATGCCGGCGTCCTCGACGGCGATGACGGGGACGCGGTCCGCGCGTCCGTCGCTGCGACGTCCATCAGATCTCCTTCAGCACGGAGGGGAGGGAGCGGCGGAACACGAGGGCGCCGATCGCGAGGAGGACGGCGGAGATCGAGCGCGCTGACGCCCACCGCGTACCAGTCGAGCTCGGCGGGGAAGAACGCGGAGCGGTAGATGCCGAAGATCCCCGTGAGCGGGTTCAGCGCCGGCCCAGGGGTGGAGCTCCGCAGGCAGGTCGCGGGAGGAGTAGACGATGGGGGAGGCGTAGAAGAGGAACCGGAGCACGAGCTTCACGGCGCGCTCGAGATCGCGGAAGAACACCACGAGCGGCGAGACGATGAGCCCGATCCCGAGCAGCAGCGCCGCCTGGATGAGGACCGCCAGGGGGAACAGCAGCACGTGCAGGTCGAGACGTGCGCCGGCGACGACCGCGAACACGGCGAGCACGGGGCAGGCTCGCCACGAACTCGAACCCCTTCGCGAACACGAGGCGGAGGACCCAGATGGTGCGCGGGATCCGCGTCGAGCGCACCAGCTTCGCCTGGGAGCTGAACGCCTTCGTGAAGTCGCTCGTCGCTCCCGTGAACCACATCCACGGCAGCAGCGCCGCGAGCAGGAACACGATGTACGGCTCCTCGCCGACGTCGCGGGAGAAGACCACCGTGAAGACGAACCAGTAGATGCCCGACATCACCAGCGGGTCGAGGATCGACCAGAACCAGCCGAGCGCGCTCGTCGAGTACCGGACCTTCAGGTCGCGGGTGGTGAGCAGCCAGAGCGATCGGCGGTAGCGCGCCGCGGGGGTACGCGATGCGCGACCGGGGCGGGCGGCATCGGGCACGGCGGGGATCCTCTGCATCAGCATCCCCGAGGCGGTCTAGACGAAGAGGTTGGCCCTCTCGAGGTCCTCCGCGAAGTCGACCTCGACCGCGTACAGGTCGGAGATGTCTACCGGTTCGACGAGCAGGGAGTCCTGCTCGATCGCCAACTCTATTCCACGCTCGAAGTAGTCCTGGTCGGCGACGCGGGCGAGCTGGCGGATGAGGACC
The DNA here is from genome assembly GCF_979252985.1 of Clavibacter sp. AC415. NCBI lineage: Bacteria > Bacillati > Actinomycetota > Actinomycetes > Micrococcales > Microbacteriaceae > Clavibacter > Clavibacter sp. AC415. Next base: position 66,355 of record NZ_CEEDAR010000001.1, read on the forward strand.
GCCTTGTCGGCGCGCGAGACGTAGTTGATCCCGACCGCCTCGCCGAGGCCGCCCTTCACCGTCTTGGACAGCTCGCGGATGTAGCCCTCGGGGCTGGTCGTGTACTTGACCTCCTCGTCGGACACGCGGGAGGTGTTCACCGTCACGAAGGACTGGTCGCGCGCGATCAACGCCGCGGCACGGCGCAGGATCATCGGGTCGAAGACGACGTCGCCGTTCATCCAGAGGACGCCGCCGGGCGCGGACGCGCGGAGGGCGCGGAGCAGGCTCTTCGACGTGTTCGTCTGGTCGTACTGCTCGTTGTAGATGTAGTCGGCGTCCGGGAACGCGTCGATGATGTGGTCGAGCTTGTAGCCGACCACGATGCTGACCTTGGCGTCCTCGCCGAGGCCGAAGCGGATGTTGTCGAACTGCTGGCCCATGATGGTGCGGCCGTCGCTGAGCTCGGTGAGGGGCTTGGGGAGGCTGCGGCCGAGACGGCTGCCCATGCCTGCCGCCAGGATGACTACCTGCGTGGTCATGTGTTCTCCGTTCGATGCGGGGTGCCGAGTGCTATCGGGATCCCTCGGGGTCGAGGGTTCGCCGGGACTTCACCCGCGGGTTTCCTGATCGACACTCCGTCATGCCTCCCCCATCGTAGGCCGCGGGTGAGGAAATAGGTGGTAGAAGGGGGCGGGTCGTGTCCCTTTCGTGATGATCGTCGCCCGGCGTCGGCGCGGGGCGGACCGGTGCCGGGACCGGGCGCGACGGCCCTCGGGGTCCGCATCGGCCCGGAGGGGCGCCTTGGTAACGTGGGGCCGTGACCGACGAGCCCGACGAGACGACCCCGCCCGACGCCGCGTCCGATGCCCGGGCGGAGTCCGGGAACGGGGTCGTGCAGGGAGCGCCGACGGACGCCCTCGAGCGCCCGACCGACGAGGGCGGGACCGGTCCCGATCCCCTCGGCGACCCGGTCGCACCGGCTGCCGTCCCGCGCGCGCCCCGGCCCGGTCAGCGCGTGCCGCGGCGCGCCACGGCACCCTCGCCGCGGACGGCGCCGGCCGTCGTCGTCGCGCCCACGCCTCCGCGCACCAAGGCCGCCGCCGTCGTCGCGAGGTCCGTGCGCCCGGCCCCGGGCGCCGGTGACGACGGTGCGGATCCGACCGCGGCGACGCCGTCCCGCTCGCCGCGGGTGCGCCGCCGCACACGCGCGCAGCGCCCGGCGGGGAGCGCCGAGGCCGCCGCGGCGCCCGAAGCGCAGGACCCGATCGACGTCGCCGCCGACGACCGTGCGCCGGAGCCCGATCGCTCCACTCCGGATGCCGAGGTCGCGGTGCCGGCCGCCGCGCCGCAGGCCGACGAGGCTCCGGACGACGGCGTCGACGGACTCCGTGGGCTGCTCGCCGAGGCGTCTGCCGAGGCCGACGGCCAGGCAGGGACGCGCCCCGACCGTTCGCCGCAGGCGTCCGCCATGACCGACGTCTCGACCGAGGTCGACCCGGCCGAGCACGCAGAGGATCTGGCGCGAGAGGGGGAAGCGCACTCCGCGGATGATCCCCGCTCCGTTCCGGAGGAGGGGGTCGGGCCGGAGGACGACGTCGCGCCGGAGTCCGGCACGCGGATCGAGGAGGATGCGGGGCAAGTCGCGCCTGCGGATCCCGCCGACGCCGAGCCCGGCGCCGCTCGACCGGCGGCGGCCGAGGCGGCCGCCGCAGAGCCGGTCGCCGTCGAGCCCCCGCCCGCACGGCCGGTCACGGTCCGCACCGACAGCCTCACCTCCCCGCGCCCGACGCGTCCCGACCTTCCCGGGGTCCGCGAGACCGCGCTCACCCCTTCCGTCCGCGGCGACCGCGCCGCGGCTCCGGAGCTGGGGGAGGACGTCCTCGTCATCCAGGGCCTCACCAAGAGGTTCGACGAGAAGGTCGCCGTCGACGACATCGCGCTCACGGTGCGCGCCGGATCGTTCTACGGGATCGTCGGCCCCAACGGCGCCGGCAAGACCACGACCATGTCGATGGTGACCGGCCTGCTGCGTCCCGACGGCGGCACCGTGACCGTGAACGGCATCGACGTCTGGCGCGACCCTCTCGCCGCCAAGCGCAGCATCGGCGTCCTGCCGGACCGGCTCCGCCTCTTCGACCGCCTCACCGGCGCCCAGCTCCTGCACTACTCCGGGGCCCTCCGCGGGCTCGACGACGCGGAGATCCGCAGCCGGGCGGCCGACCTCGTCGAGGCCTTCGGCCTGGAGGACGCCGTCGGCCGGCTCGTCACCGACTACACCGCCGGCATGGCCAGAAGGTCGCCGCTGCGCCTGCCCATGATCCACTCGCCGCGCATGCTCGTGCTCGACGAGCCGTTCGAGTCGGTCGACCCCGTCTCGGCGGCGAACGTCGTGGAGATCCTGCAGGACTACGTGGCGCATGGCGGCACCGTCGTGCTGTCGAGCCACGGCATGGACTTCATCCAGCGGATCTGCGACCACGTGGCGATCATCGTCAACGGCCGGGTGCTGGCCGCGGGCACCATGGACGAGGTCCGGGCGGGACGCTCCCTGGAGGAGCGCTTCGTGGCGCTGGCCGGCGGACGCCGCACGGCGGAGGGGTTCTCGCGGTTGCACTCGTTCTCCGACTGAGGCTCGCCCTCCTCGCCAACGCGTTCCGCCGCAGTCCCTGGCAGGTCCTCGGCATCGTCGCCGCCGGCGCGTACGGGATCCTCGTCACGGTGCTCGCCGTCGGCGCGCTGGCGGGCCTCCGCGACGCGGACGTCGGCTCGGCGCTCGACGTCGTCGTGGCCGGGGGCTCCCTCGTCGTCCTCGGGGCCCTCCTGGTGCCCCCGGTCCTCGGATCCGAGGACGCCCTGGACCCGCGGCGCTTCGCCCCCTACGGGATCGAGCCGCGGCGACTCGCCCTGGCCCTGGGTGTCGCCGCCCTCGTGAGCGCGCCGGGCGTCGTCCTCGTCGTCGTGGCGATGACCACCGTCGTCACGTGGTCCCGGGATCCGGTCACCGGCGCGGTGGCCGTGGTCGCCGGCCTCGCCGCCGTGGTCACGTGCGTCCTCGTGGCGCGCATCAGCACCGTCCTCGCCGGCGTGCTGCTCAGCACGCGCCGGGCACCGGGAGGCGACGGGCCTGGCCGCGGGCCCTGGATCGGCCGTCCTCCTCGTGCCCGCCGTCGTCGCCCTCGCGCAGGCCGACCTCCTCGACGACGGGCTCCGGCCCGCGCGCGGAGCCCTCGGCGTCCTCGCGTGGACGCCGATCGGGGCGGCCTGGGCGGCCTGCGCCGGCGGCCGCGGTCGCCGGCGACGCGGGAGCCGCTGCGGGCATGCTCCTCGTCGCCCTCCTCTCAGCCGCGCTGCTGGCGCTCGCCTGGGTGCGCCTCGTGCCCTGGGCGCTCACCGCACCGGACCGCGCCGGCGGCGGCCGAGCCCAGTCCGGCCTCGGCTGGTTCGGCCGCTTCGGTGCGTCGCCCACCGGCGCGGTCGCCGCTCGGAGCGTCACGTACTGGATCCGCGACCCCCGCTACCGCGCGACCCTCGTGCTGATCCCCGTGCTGCCCCTCGTGCTCCTCGTGCCCCTGGTCATCGTCGACGTCGACGCGCACGTGCTCGCGCTCGTGCCGCTCCCCGTGATGGCCCTGTTCCTCGGATGGAGCGTGCACATGCAGACCCCCCGCGCACGACCACACCGCGGTCTGGCTGCACGTGGTGTCCGGCATCCGCGGGACCGCCGATCGCATCGGGCGCATCGTGCCGGTCCTCGCCATCGGCGTGCCGCTCATCGCGATCGGCGCGCCGCTCAGCGCGCTCGGGTTCGGCATGACTCCTTCGTGCCTGCCGTCCGGTGATCGGCGTCAGCGCGGTGGGTCCTGCTCATCGGCGCCGGGCCTGTCGCCTCGCTCTTCTCCGCGCGCTTCCCGTACCCCGCCTCGCGTCCCGGCGACAGCCCGTTCCACGCGCCGCAGACGTCGGGGGCCGGCGGCTCCACGGATCCCCACGCTCACGTTCATCGCCACAGTCGTGCTGGCGCTGCCGTCGGCGTGGCTCGGAGGACTGGGCCTCGCGCACGGGGGCGCGTACCCGGCGTGGTCACTCGTCGTCGGTCTCGGCATCGGGGTCGGCGACGCTCGTCGCGGGCGTCGCGGGAGGCGGCCGCGTCTTCGAGCGCCGGGGTCCCGAGCTGCTGGCCTTCGCGCAGCGGCACTGATCCGCGGGGCACGGCGGGCCGTGGCATCGGCTGCGTCCACCCGCTCCGCGGGTTCCGGCGCACGGGAAAAGTACACTGGGCGGACGGTCGATCCGCAAGCATCGAACAGGACCCCGGCCGACCCGCGCAGGGCGGCGGCACCGACACCCTCGACCGCGAGCTCGAGGAGCTCCTCGAGCAGGAGACGATCGAGCCCGGCGATCACTGAGCGCTTCTCGCACTACGTGAAGAAGGACAAGATCCTCGAGTCCGCCCTCAGCGGCAAGCCCGTCAAGGCGCTCTGCGGGAAGAAGTGGCTGCCCGGTCGCGGAATCCCGAGAAGTTCCCCGTCTGCCCCGACTGCAAGCGCATCTACGAGCGCATGAAGGACGAGTAGGCGGCTCCTGCACGCAACGGCGGGGCTGCGAGATGCGGCTCAGACGGCGGTGCCCTGCTCCGTCGGGATCGCCGGGTCGCCCGCGCGCAGCCGGAACGCCTGCACCGGCAGGTCGCGCACGACGCGAGCATGGTGCTCGCGCGCCGCGGACGTGCCCGCTCGGCCCATCCACCGGGCGTCGGGCTGCCCGTCCTCGGCCAGCGTGACGAGGAGGTCCCGGTCGCCGGGGAGCCGCTCCGGGTGCGGTCCCACGGTCACGAGCTCCGCGGTGGCGGTGCCCTGCGCGTCGTGCCGCCGCAGCGCCCCCTTGAGGCCCCCGCGGCTCTGCTTCCCGGTGGACCGCTTCGCGACGGGCACCCACTCGCCCTGCCCACCCGCGTCGCGGTGCGCGACCAGCTTGAACACCATGCCCGCGGCGGGAGCGCCGGATCCGGTCACGAGCGACGTGCCGCACACCGTACGAGTCCACCGGGGACGCAGCCAGACCCGCGATGCCGTGCTCGTCGAGGTCGTTGGTGACGGTGATCCGCGTGCCCGTGGCGCCCAGCGCGTCGAGCTGGGCGCGCACCTCGCCCACCAGCACCGGCAGGTCGCCGGAGTCGAGCCGGACGGCGCCGAGGCCCGGCCCGGCGACCCGCACCGCGGTCTCCGACGCCCTCGCGGACGTCCGAAGCGTGTCCGAACGGCAGACAGCGTCGTGCCCGCGCCGAGCGCGGCCACCTGCGCCCGGAAGGCCTGCTCCTCCGTGTCGTGCAGCGAGGAAGCGAAGGAGTGGGCGGCCGTCCCCATCGTCGGGACGCCCCAGGTGCGGCCCGCCTCCAGGTTCGAGGTCGCGCTGAAGCCCGCGACGAACGCGGCGCGCGCGGCGGCCACCGCGGAGCGCTCCCCGGTCCGTCGCGAGCCGATCTCGGCGAGGGGGCGTCCGCCGGCGACCTGCACCATGCGGGCCGCGGCGCTCGCGACCGCGCTGTCGTAGTTGAGCACGCTGAGGACGAGGGTCTCGAGGATGACCCCGTCGGCGAAGGGCGCCTCGATCGTGAGCAGCGGCGAGCCGGGGAAGTACACCTCGCCCTACGCGGCATCCGGTGATCCGGCGGCGGAAGCGGTAGTCGGCGAGCCAGGCGAGGGCGTCCTCGCCCACGACGCGCTCGGACCGCAGGTACTCGAGGCTCGTCGTCAACCCGAAGCGGAAGTCGCGGATGAGTCTCCAGCAGCCGTCATCCGCGCCCGCGACCAGCGCCATGAACCGCCGACCCGTGGGGAGGCGGCGCGCGAAGCACTCGAACACGCACTCGCGGTCGTGGGTGCCGGCCTTCAAGGCGGCGTCCAGCATCGCGAGCTCGTAGCGGTCGGTGAGGAGCGAGGCGGCCTGGCGCACCCGCCCAGCCTAGGGCTGGCCGTGGCCCGGGCAGGTCCGATCCGCCGGGCACACGCCCCGGCCGCATGACGGGGGTCCCGCCTAGGGTCGCACCATGCAGCGCACCCGATGGATCCTCGCCGACCAGCTGGGCGACCACTTCGACGACGGCGGGCCCGTGCTGCTCATCGAGTCGCGCGGACTGCTCGCCCGGCGGCCCTACCACCGGGCGAAGGCGCACCTCATCCTGTCCGGCATCCGGCACCGTGCCCGTGCACTGGGCGACCGGGTCGAGTTCCACCAGGTCGACCACTACCGCGACGTCGTCGCCGACCGGCGCGACCTCGAGGTCGTCGATCCCACGTCCCGGCGGGCTGCGGCGGCTCGTCGCCGACATCGGCGCCGACGTGCTGCCGAGCCGCGGCTTCATCACCAGCGAGCAGGAGTTCGCCGAGTGGATGGCGGGGCGCACGTCGAACCGGCTCGTCATGGAGGACTTCTACCGGTGGTCGCGGGCGCGCACGGGCATCCTCATGGACGGCGACGACCCGGTCGGCGGCCGCTGGAACTTCGACCACGACAACCGGGAGAGGCCGCCGCGCGGCGCGACGACGCTGGGGCTGCCGGAACCGTGGTGGCCGGAGGAGGACGACATCGACGCCAGAGGTCCGCGCCGACCTCGACCGGTGGGAGCGCGAGGGCGTCGTCCACCTGGTGGGGGAGGACGGCACCCCGGCGCTTCGCCGGTGTTGAGCGAGCCGGAGGAGGGGACGCGCCGCGCTCGACGACTTCGTGGCCAGCCGCCTCAACGACTTCGGGCCGTTCGAGGACGCGTCCCTCTCGGGCGACTGGACGATGGCCCACTCCCTCCTCAGCGCGACCATGAACATGGGCGTGCTGGATCCCGCGGACGTCATCGAGCGCATGGTCGCCGAGCATGCGGCGGGTCGGGCCCCCATCCAGAGCGTCGAGGGCATCGTGCGGCAGATCATGGGCTGGCGCGACTACGTGTGGCACCTCTACTGGGCCTTCGACGAGGACTACGTCGCCGAGAACCGCCTCGACGCCCACCGCGGCGTGCCGACCGGCGATCCGGCAGCGCCTCGACGCCTCCGGCATCGAGGCGGCCTGCCTCGCGCACGTGGTCGACAAGGTGCGCACGCACGGCTGGGCGCATCACATCGAGCGGCTCATGATCCTCGGCGACCTCGCGCTCCAGCGCGGCTACGACCCGAAGGCCATGAACGACTGGTTCATCGACTCCTTCGTCGACACCGGCACGCCGTGGGTCATGCCCGCGAACGTCGTCGGCATGGCGCTGCACGCCGACGGCGGACGCACGGCCGACGAAGCCGTACGCGGCCGGCGGCGCCTACATCGACCGCATGACCGACCACTGCTCCGGCTGCCCGTTCGAGCCGAAGGTGCGGGTGGGCCCCGACGGCCTGCCCCTACACCGCGGGCTACTCGGCGGGTCCTCGACCGGAACCGGGACCGGCTCCAGGGCAACGCGCGCATGAACCAGCCGCTCGCGGGGCTGAAGCGGCTGAAGGACCTGCCGGAGCTCATCGCCCAGGAGGACGCGCGGCGGTCGCTGTGACCGGGCGGCCCGTCGTGGGCCTGTCCGCCCTCGGGGCCCGTCCGCCCTCGGGATCCCCGACGGGAGCCCGCCGGTAGGCTGACGGGATGAGCGACGCGCCGATCGGGATCTTCGACTCCGGCGTCGGCGGCCTCACCGTCGCCCGCGCCGTCGCGACCCTCCTGCCGCGCGAGTCGATCATCGACATCGGCGACACCGCGCACACTCCCGACGGCGACAAGCCCATCGTCCGAGGTCCGCCGCTACGCGCTCGCGGTGCTCGACGACCTCGTCGAGCGCGGCGTGAAGATGCTCGTCATCGCCTGCAACACCGCGTCGGCAGGCCATGCTCCGGGACGCCCGGGAGCGCTACGACATCCCGGTCGTCGAGGTCATCCAGCCCGCCGTCCGCACGGCGGTCAGCGTCACCCGCAACCACCGGGTCGGCGTCATCGCGACCCACGCCACGGTCACGAGCCGTGCCTACGACGACGCCTTCGCCGCCGCTCCGCACCTCGCCCTGACCTCCGCGGAGGCGCCGCGATTCGTCGAGTTCGTGGAGCGCGGCGAGACCTCGGGCCCGAGCTGATGGCGGCGGCGGAGGAGTACCTCGCGCCCCTGCGCGCCGCAGGCATCGACACGCTCGTCCTCGGCTGCACGCACTACCCGTTCCTCGAGGGCGCCATCTCCCTGCTCATGGGCCCGGACGTGACGCTCGTCTCGAGCGACACCGAGACCGCGAAGGACGTGTACCGCGAGCTCGTGTCCGCCGGCCTCGAGCGCCGGACGGATGCTCCGCCCGTCATCCGCTACGAGGCCACGGGCGGCAGCGCATCCGACTTCGAGACGCTCGCGCACCGCATGCTCGGCGCCGGCGTCTCGCACGTGGAGCTCGTTCGAGTACGGCGCCATGCCCCTTCCTCCGCCGCGCGCGGCGGGACGCGGCGACGCCTCCGGACGCCGTCGGCACCCCGTCCACCCCCGATCCGCAGCCGCAGGCCGCACATGACCGACGACACCACCCGCCACGACGGCCGCGCCGCCGACCAGCTGCGCGAGATCAGCATCGAGAGGAACTGGAGCGAGCAGGCCGAGGGATCCGCCCTCATCTCCTTCGGGCGCACGCGCGTCCTCTGCACCGCCTCCTTCACGAACCGCGTCCCGCGCTGGAAGGCCGGCAGCGGCCAGGGCTGGGTCACCGCCGAGTACGCCATGCTCCCGCGCGCCACGAACGAGCGCATGGACCGCGAGGCCGTGAAGGGCAAGGTCGGCGGCCGCACGCACGAGATCTCCCGCCTCATCGGCCTGGAGCCTGCGCGCCGTCGTCGACATGAAGGCCCTCGGCGAGAACACGATCGTCATCGACTGCGACGTCCTGCAGGCCGACGGCGGCACCCCGGACCGCGGCCATCACGGGCGCCTACGTCGCACTGGCGGACGCGCTGGGAGTGGGGCCGCGAGCGGAAGTTCATCGCCCAGCGTGCCACGCCGCTGAAGGACAGCGTCGCGGCGGTCTCCGTGGGCATCGTCGACGGGAAGCCCCTGCTCGACCTGGCCTACGTCGAGGACGTGCGCGCCGAGACCGACATGAACGTAGTCATGACGGGCAGCGGCTCCTTCGTCGAGGTCCAGGGCACCGCCGAGGGCGCGCCCTTCGACCGTGCGGAGCTCGACGCCCTGCTGGATCTCGCGCTGGGCGGCGGCACCACGCTGGCCGCGCTGCAGGCCCAGGCCCTCGGGCGCTGAGGAGCCCCGGTGATCCCCCTCGTCCTGGCCACGCACAACGCCCACAAGGTCGAGGAGCTCCGCCGGATCCTCGGATCCCGCCTCGCCGGCATCGACCTCGTCGCCTACGACGGTCCCGAGCCCGTGGAGGACGGGACCACCTTCGAGGAGAACGCGCTCGTCAAGGCGCGTGCCGCGGCGCTCCACACGGGGCGGGCGGTCCTCGCGGACGACTCCGGCATCGCCGTCGACGTCCTCGGCGGATCGGCCCGGCATCTTCTCCGCACGCTGGGCGGGCCCGGCGCGCGACAGCGCGCAGAACCTCGAGCTCCTGCTCTGGCAGCTGGGCGACGTGCCGGACGCCCATCGCGGCGCGCGGTTCGTCTGCGCGGCCGCGCTCGTCGTGCCGACGGCGGACGGCCTGGTCGAGCGGACCGCGACGGGCGTGTGGCAGGGGACCGTGCTCCGCGAGGTCCAGGGCGACGGCGGCTTCGGGTACGACCCGGTCTTCCGTCCTGACACCGGGGGAGCGAGCGCCGCGGCCCTCGACGCGGACGAGAAGAACCGGGTCAGCCACCGCGCGCGGGCGTTCGACGCGATCATGCCCGTGGTGCGTCGGGAGCTCCTCGGCGAGGGCTGAGCCGCCGTTCCGACCTCGTGAGAGCGGGAGTCGTTCCCGACTGCGCCAGCGGGTGGATCCCCATGCTCGCGGGCCCGTACGGTGGACGCATGGGCCACGGCACGCACGATCACGGCGCGGCCACCACCGACCGTCGCCGCCTGGTCATCGCCATCGCGATCACGGCCACCGTCCTCGTCGTCGAGGTGGTCGGCGCGCTCGTCTCGGGATCGCTCGCGCTGCTCGCCGACGCCGGTCACATGACGAGCGATCTGCTCGGCCTCGGCATCGCCCTCGTCGCCACCATCGTGGCCGCGCGTCCCGCCACCGATCGCCATACCTTCGGATTCCAGCGCGGCGAGGTGCTGGGAGCGCTGGTGAACGGCCTCATCCTGGTCGGCGTCGCCGTCTACGTCGCGGTGCACGGCGTGCAGCGGCTGCTGGCGCCCGAGGGGCCCCAGGTGGACGCCGGCATCATGCTCCTCGCAGCCGTGGTCGGGCTCGTCGCGAACGTGATCGCGCTGCTGGTCCTCCGCGGGGGAGCGGGCACCTCCATCAACCTCCGCGGTGCCTACCTGGAGGTGCTCGGCGACGCGTTCGGGTCCGTCGCGACCATCGTCGCCGGCATCGTGATCGCGCTCACCGGCTTCGGCCGCGCCGACGCCATCGCCTCGCTCGTGATCGCGGCGCTCATCGTGCCGCGGGCCGCCGTCCTGCTCCGCGACGTGGTCACCGTGCTGAACGAGTCGACGCCCGCCGGCACCGAGCCCGAGCGCATCCGCGCGCACCTGCTGGAGACGCCCGGCGTGACCGCGGTCCACGACGTGCACGTCTGGGCCATCACCTCCGGTTCGCCGGTCTTCACCGCGCACGTGGTCGTGGAGCAGGAGGTCTTCCGCGAGGGCCGCACGGGCGAGCTGCTCGATCGGCTGGCCGGCTGCCTCGACGACCACTTCGATGTGGAGCACAGCACGTTCCAGCTGGAGCCGGAGGAGCATGCCGGGCACGAGCACCGGCACCACGTCTGACACCGCGCGTCCTCTCCCGCCGACCGGTGCGCGAGAACGGCGAAGGATCGCCGTCTGCCGTGCCTCCGATCGCGATCGCGACGGGACTCAGCGGCGCGGGTCGTTCGAGGGGTCCTGGTCGAAGTTCTCGGGGGAGAGGGCGAGGTCCTCGCCGGCGGGGGCCACGCCCGCCGCCTCCTCGTCGCGCGCGTGCTTGCGGGCGCGGAGGAAGTGGATCGCGGTGGGCACGAGCGTCACGAAGACCGCGCCGAGGAGCACGTAGTCGATGTAGTGCGTGACGAAGTCGCGGATGGGCGGGAAGCCGTTCAGCAGGTTGCCGAGCCAGGTGAGGCCGGCGCCCCAGATGATCGCGCCGACGGCGTTGTAGAACGAGTACTTCCGGTAGTCCATGTGACCGACGCCCGCGGCGATCGGCGCGAAGGTCCGGACGATCGGCACGAAGCGCGCCGCGATGACCGCGAGGCCGCCGAAGCGGGCGAAGAAGGCGTTCGTGCGGACGACGTTCTGCCGGCTGAAGATGCCGGAGTCCTTGCGCTCGAAGATCCTCGGACCCGCCTTGTGGCCGATCAGGTACCCGACCTCGCCGCCGGCGAACGCCGAGAACGCGATGGCGAGGCAGATCCACCAGATGTCGATGCCGGTGATGCCCGGCAGGGTGAGCCCCGCGATGACGAGGAGGGTGTCGCCGGGGAAGAGGAAGCCGAAGAGCAGGCCCGTCTCGGCGAAGATGATGAGGCAGATCCCGATGAGGGCGAATCCCCCGAACGACTCGATGAGCGTCGTCGAGTCGAGGAAGTCGAAGAGCAGGGGATGCACGTGGGGCTCCAGTCGTGGTGGGTCGCGGGGCACGCGGAAGCGGCCTGCGGCCAGCACAGGATATCGCCAGCGCCCCGGATCCCGCCGCGAGGCGGCCACCCCCGGTCGAGGGGTGCTGCCCAGTGGGAGGGCCGCCGGCGACGGTGCGGGAGAAGGGACTTGAACCCTCACGCTCGAAAGCACAGGAACCTAAATCCTGCGTGTCCACCGATTCCACCACTCCCGCGGGTGCCCGACCAGCTTATGACGCCCCCTAATATGTTGATCGTGACAACGAAGACACTCGTAGCAGGCATCGACTCCTCCACGCAGAGCTGCAAGGTGGTCGTCCGCGACCTCGACTCGGGCGCCCTCGCGCGCTCCGGCTGCGCGTCCCACCCCGACGGCACGGAGGTGGATCCGGCCGGATCGGTGGGACGCCCTCCTCGCGGCCATCGCCGACGCGGGCGGCCTCGACGACGTGGCCGCCATCTCGGTCGGCGGCCAGCAGCACGGCATGGTCTGCCTCGACGAGTCGGGCGCGGTCGTCCGCGACGCGCTCCTCTGGAACGACACCCGTTCCGCGCAGGCCGCCGCTGACCTCCGCGACGAGCTGAGCGCCGACACCTGGGCGAGCGCCACCGGCGTCGTCCCGGTCGCCTCGTTCACCGCCACCAAGCTCCGCTGGCTCCGCGACGCGGAGCCGGAGAACGCGGCCCGCGTCGCCGCCGTCGCCCTCCCGCACGACTGGCTGACCTGGCGCCTCCTCGGCCACGGCGTCGGTTCCCCGGACCTGGCCGCCCTCGCCACGGACCGCTCCGACGCGAGCGGCACCGCGTACTGGTCGAGCGTCACGGGGGAGTACCGCCTCGACCTGCTCGAGCGCGCGCTCGGCCGCGTGGTCGGCCTCCCGCGCGTGCTCGGCCCGGGGGAGTCCGCGGGCGTCACGGGCGACGGCATCCCCGGCGTCCCGGCCGGCATCCCCGTCGGCCCCGGGCGCGGGCGACGACGCCGCCGCCGCGCTCGGCCTCGGCGCGGTGCCGGGCGACGTGGTGCGTGTCCATCGGCACGTCGGGCACGGTGTTCGCCGTCACGGCGGATCCCATCGCCGACGCCTCCGGCACGGTCGCGGGCTTCGCCGACGCCACGGGCAACTTCCTCCCGCTCATCGCGACACTCAACGCCGCCCGCGTGCTCGACGGCGGCGCGCGCCTCCTCGGCGTCGACCATGCCACGCCCTGCCTGTCCGACCTCGCGCTCGAGGCGCCCGCGGGATCCGACGGCCTCGTGCTCCTCCCGTACTTCGAGGGCGAGCGCACGCCGAACCTCCCGGACGCGACGGCGTCGCTGCACGGCATGACCCTCCGCAACAGCACGCCGGCGACCATGGCCCGCGCGCACGTCGAGGGCATGCTGTGCGGCCTGGCCGACGGCCTCGACGCGATCACGCGCCAGGGCGTGGAGGTGGAGCGCGTGCTCCTCATCGGCGGCGGGGCGAAGAGCCGGGCAGTGCGCGAGATCGCGCCGACGATCTTCGGCGTCCCCATCCACGTGCCGGACGCAGGTGAGTTCGTCGCCGACGGCGCCGCGAAGCAGGCCGCGTGGATCCTCACGGGGAGCCCGCCCGAGCGGCCCCTCGCGGGCGACGAGGTCTTCGACGCCTCGGGCGTGCCGGCGGTGCGCGCGGCGTACGCGGCGGCGAAGGCGGAGCTGGGGTACTGACGCCGGCGGGCCGGCGCTCGACGCGTCGGCCTGTGGACGGCGCGCGCGGCGGGCTCCCCCGATCAGCATCCTGTCCGGATGCAGACGCGGACCCCCCCTCGACACCATCGCCGGGCGGGTGAGGGAGCGCCTGCGCGACGAGGGGGCGTCGACGGCACCGGGCGATACCGCCGCCCTCGTCCGTGAGGAGGTCCGCCGCTTCGCGGAGCAGGCCCTCGGATCCGACTCCCGCCTCCTCGACGACGAGGCGGCCACGGAGCGGCAGGTGCTCGCGCGCCTCACGGGCTTCGGCGCTCTGCAGCCCCTCCTCGACGACGACTCCATCGAGGAGGTGTGGATCAACTCGCCCACGGCGCTGTTAGCATCTGACAATGACTCGTGCTGTGATCTACGCTCGCCTCTCCAATGCTGATGAGGACTCGCACAGCATTGAGACCAGCTCGCATCCCTCCATGCGCTCGCCAAGAAGGAGAAGTACACCGTCCTCCCGAACCTGGTGGACGACGGGGTGTCGGGGTACTCGGGAAAGACTCGTCCCGCCTTCTCGAAGCTCCTGAAGACCATCAACGATGGACACGTGGATGTCGTGATGGCGCGGCACATGGATCGTCTGTCGAGGAACGACACCGACAACGTGGCGCTTCGGATTGCGTGCACGAAGGCCGGTGTCAAGCTCCAGTTCTCGGACGGGGCGATCACAGATCCGGCCACGGCCTCAGGAGGGCTCATGGCTACGGTCACAGCGGGGTTGGCCGTGTACGAGTCCACGCTGAAGACCGAACGGCTCCTGGCGCACTACGAGGAAGCGAAGAGGAAGGGCACCCTGAAGCCTTCCCTCGTTCCCTTCGGTTGGCAGCCCGACAAGATCCACCTGGATGAGACGCAGGCCGCAGCCGTCCGACACGCCTACAAGGTGATCCTCGACGGAGGGACGATCTACTCGATCATCCGAGAGTGGAACGGACCTGGTCCTGGTCACGTCGCGACCCCTGGTAAGAGCGAAGGGTGGTCATATGCGGCTGTGAAGGCCATGCTCCTCCGACCGCGCAACGCCGGTCTCGTGAAGCACGGGAAGGGCTTCTTGGAGGGAGCTACGGGGGAGTGGGAGCCCATCGTCTCCCGGGCTGACTACGAGGCGGCGAGCGCTCTCCTCAGGGATCCGAAGCGCCGCCTGTCTCCTGGACACAAGCCCAAGTTCCTGGCTCGGGGATCGTCACCTGCGGCGTCTGCGGCCAGCCGATGCGGAGCAGCAGCGCCTACCCCGATGCCAAGACGGGGGAGCGCGTGCCGATCTACCGGTGTGTCTCCAAGATGGCCTTCCCTGCCGACAGCCAGCGCCACGTCTCAGCCAAGATCCCTGTCTTGGACGCCATGGTCCGTGATGCCGTCGTGTCAGCGTTCGTCTTCGGCACGGGTGACTTGCTCCCCGACGAGACGGCCGACATCGGGCCGTTGGATCAACAGCTCGCCGCGGTGCGCCAGAAGAAGCAGGTGCTCGTGGACCTGCTCACAGACGGCACGCTCAACCCCCAGGAGGCGGCAGGGCAGATAAGGACGCTACGCGGGCAGGAGGAGGAGCTGGAGGCTGCCCGAGATGTCCTAGTGGCGCAGAACGCCTCGGCGGCGATGTCG
>NZ_CEEDAR010000002.1:0-39618 GCF_979252985.1 Clavibacter sp. AC415
GTGTGACACGTTCAGTTGAAGCCGCCGATCTGGCGTCCTGGTTTAATGTCAAGAGATGTTTTCGCATTTATCGTGAAACGCTTTCGCGTTTTTCGTGCGCCGCTTCAGCCGGGCACCGCGCCGGCGCCGACTGGTCGCCGTCGTTCCGCGTGACCGCCGCGACGGTGGACGGGTCCGCGCTGCCGGCGGGCCTCCAGACGGGCGCCCCGGATGCCGCGACCCACGGCCCCGCGCTCGTGCACGTCGATGCGGTCGACGACACGGCCGGCCTCGGCCTCGCGGTGGACGTGGAGCTGCTGCCCTCCGGCCTCGTGCGCACCCGCGCGGAGCTGCACGAACGCCGGCCAGGGCGTCTACGACGTCGAGGGGATCACGCTGGCGCTGCCGATCCCGCCCGAGGCGCGCGAGGTCCTCGACTTCGCCGGCCGCTGGGGCAAGGAGCGCACCCCGCAGCGCAGCACGCTGAACGTCGGCATCCACGAGCGCGAGGGCCGTCGCGCGGCCGCACGGGATCCGACGCCGCGACCGTGCTCTCGGTCGGCGTGCCCGGCTTCGGCTTCCGCCACGGCGACGTGTGGGGCGCGCACGTCGCCTTCAGCGGCGACCACCGCCACTACGCGGAGCGCCTCTCCAGCGGCCGCCAGGTGATCGGCGGCGGCGAGCTCCTCCTGCCCGGCGAGGTGCGCCTCGCCGAGGGCGAGGCCTACGCGAGCCCCTGGGTCTACGCGGCGTACAGGCCACGGCCTCGACGACCAGGCGGCCCGCTTCCACCGCTTCCTCCGGGCCCGCGACGCCCACCCGCGCCGCGACCGGCCCGTCACCCTGAACGTGTGGGAGGCGGTCGTACTCCGACGCACGACCTCGCGCGCCTCACCGACCTCGCCGAGCGCGCGGCCGCCCTCGGCGTCGAGCGCTACGTGCTCGACGACGGCTGGTTCCGCCACCGCCGCGCCGACGACGCGGGCCTCGGCGACTGGTACGTCGACGAGGGCGTCTGGCCCGACGGCCTCACCCCGACATGATCGACCGCGTGCGCGCCCTCGGCATGGAGTTCGGACTGTGGTTCGAGCCCGAGATGATCAACGAGGACTCCGACCTCGCGCGCGAGCACCCCGAGTGGATCATGGCCACCGGCGGCCGCCGCCCGGGCACCCACCGCAAGCAGCAGGTCCTCGACCTCGCGATCCCCGAGGCGTACGCCCACATCCTGGAGCGGGTCAGCGCGATCCTCGCCGAGTACGACATCGCCTACGTCAAGTGGGACCACAACCGGGACCTCGTCGACGCCGGCATCGCCCCGCGCGGCCAGGCGGGCGTGCACCTCCAGACGCTCGCCGCGTACCGGCTCATGGACGAGCTCCGCGAGCGCTTCCCGGACCTCGAGATCGAGTCGTGCTCCTCGGGCGGATCCCGCGTGGACCTGGGCGTGCTCGAGCGCACCGACCGCGTGTGGGTGTCCGACTGCATCGACCCGCTCGAGCGCCAGCAGATGAACCGCTGGACCATGCAGCTGCTGCCGCCGGAGCTCATGGGCTCCCACATCGCGTCGGGCGTCAACCACACCACGGGCCGCGCGCACACCCTTGTCGCGTTCCGCGCGGGCACGTCGCTGTTCGCGCACTTCGGCATCGAGTGGGACCTGACGCAGGCCACCCCGGACGAGGAGCGCGACCTCGCCGAGTGGATCGCGCTCTACAAGCAGGAGCGCGCCCTCATGCACACGGGCACGGTGGTGCGCGCGGACGGCTCCGACCCGAGCCTCTGGGTGTACGGCTCGGTGGCCGAGGACGCCTCCGCGGCGCTGTTCTTCCTCGCGACCGTGGGCCGCTCCGACGTCTCGCCGCGCGGCCGCTTCCTCCTGCCGGGCCTCGACCCGGAGCGCCGCTACCGCGTGGAGCCCGTCCGCGTCGGCGTGCCCGACCACGGCTTCACGGCCCCCGCCTGGTTCGACGGCGTCGAGCTGACGGGCCGCGGCGCGCTCGCGGTCTCGGGCCTGCACACCCCCGCGATGTGGCCCGAGACGATCGCGCTCCTGCGGGTGACCGCGGTCTGACCCGAAGCGCGGGCCGCTGACGCGAGCAGCGGCCCGCTGCCGCACGATCCAGGCCTGTGGAGGAACGGCACGCGCCCGCCGCCCTCCCGCCTACCCTCGGTCTCGCCGGCGCTCCTGACGCCCCGGTGACGGACCCGAGGCCCCCTCGCCACCGACTCGCCGCATGATCCGCGCACGCGAAGACGCTGCCGATGACCTCGTGGTCGCCATGAACCGCCTCGTGCACCACATCGTAGGAACGGATCCCCATGCGCCTCACCACGAAGACCCTCTCGACCGCCGCACTCCTCTGCCTCCTCGTCGGGTCGGGCGGCGCCGCCTACGCCGGGACCGCGAGCGAGGACTTCACTGCCATCACCCCGCGATTTCAGCAAGCCTGGAATTCTGACCCTCAGACCAAGCAGTCCACCGGGGGGCAGGCGTTCGTCAGGTTCCGTTCCATCGGTGGGGACTATCGCATGAACGTGCGCATCTGCGATGGCGGGACCGGTCAATGCGCCATGGAGCTCAAGGAGATCGGACAACGACAGGGCGCCTTCCCCTCCTCTCCCTACTCAGCAGGGACCAGCGTCCGTCTGCAACTCCATGCCACGCCGTACAACCTCGTCCGAGTGCAGGCCATCGGCTCTTGGGCCAGCAACTGATCGCCTGCAGAGCTCGCCTCCGCACGCGTTGCAGCTGCGCGCGTGCCGCCGCGCGGGAGGTGGTGTGACATGTTCGCCCTGGCTCTCCGGCGCACCATGCGACCCGCACAGGTCGCCAGCGTCCCGCTGATAGCCGCCCTGGCAGCTCTCACCGTCATCCACGGCATGCAGAATGCTCAAGTCCGCGACCACGTGGGCGTGCTCGCGGCGGGGATGCTCTCGCCTTCGCTGATCCTGATGCCACTGGCCATCACGCTGCTCACCTGCGTGGGCTTCTCGTCGGACCTGGCCCATCGCTTCATCAGCGTGCAGCGGACCCGCTGCGACGTCCCGATCCTGCTCTGCGCGCGCTTCGGGTCAGCGATCGTGGTCGGCTTCTCCCTCGCGTTCCTCTACTCCTTCGTGGCCTACGTGATGTCCTTCCACGTGTGGCCCCTGCTGGGCGACCCGGGGATCGACCCGGCGGGCTACCTGCTCACGCCGGAGCAGGCCGGGGATCGCGCGCAGCACGACGAGGCGTTCGGCTCCATCCTCGCCTTCGGCGACCTCCCCTTCGGCATCGTCTACTCGAGCTGGTTCGGCTTCTGCGGGGCGGTGTACGCCGCCATGGGGATCGCCGCCTGCCTGGTCGTCCGGAACCGGTACCTGGCGCTCTCCCTCCCCATGCTCACGGTCTTCGGCGAGACACTCCTCGTCGAGATCCTGGGGCATCCCCACCTCGCCCTCTACTTCTCGACGGTGCCGTTCGGCCTCGAGTTCCACACCGATGCGCAGGCCGTGCTCCCCCACCTCGTCCTCGCGGCCGTCGTCGCGGTGGTCGCGGTGGTGACCGTCCGCCGCCTCCCCTCCAGCGGCCGCCTCTCGTGAGCCCCGCCGACCGGATCACGAGCGTCCCGGCGCTGGTCCTGGCCGGCTTCGCCGTCGCGTCCGGCGCGTACACCCGCGCGTTCGACGAGGCCTCACCGACCGGCGTGCGCCTCACCCAGACGAAGCTGATCCTCGACGACGTGACGGACACGCGGTTCCTCGCGAACGTCGTCCTGCTCGCGTGGCTCGTCGCGCTCGTGGTCCGGTCGCCTGCCGACGCCCGGCCCGACCGTCTCATCCGCCACGGCACCTACGTCCGGGCTCTCCTCGCCGCGTGCCGCGACGGCATGACCTGGGCGCTCACGATCCTGCCGCTCCTCCTCGTGGCCATGTACGTCACCGCGCTCGGGCTCCCCGTCGCCGACGACGGCACCCACGGCATCGAGGGCTACAGCGCCGCCCAGCAGCGGCCGGGCTGGCCGTGGGTGGCGCTGATCGTCGGCACCGTCATGCTCGCGCTCGCCCTCCTGATGGCGACCCAGATCTCCGCGCTCGCCCTCCACCTCATCGGCCCCGGCCGAGGGCTCGACGTCGTCTTCGCCGTGTCCGTCGGCATGCTCGCGCTGCTCTCCGCGGCCGGGCTGGTCGACGCCGGCTCGCCCCTGAACCTCAGCCACCTCACGACCGCGCAGACCGTCGCGGCCGATCCCGGCGCCGCGGTCGTCAGCTGGGCGGCCGTCACCGCCGCGTGCGCGGCGCTGCTCCTCGCCGTCCGGGCGAAGGACCGCACGCATCGCTCGCGTCCCGCCCTCCTCGGACGGCACAGCGGGTGAGGGCGTGGATCGTGCTCGTCGCCGTGGTGGGCGCATGCCTCGCCGGGCTCCTGGCGATGCCCGCGGATCCGCTCCTCGGCGACGGGGCTCCGCCGACCGCCGTCGACCGTCTCGCCTCCGCGCTCTCCGGCGACGGGACGGTCCTCCACCTGCTCAGCGGACTCGCCGTGTACGGCGGCTTCGCGTTCGTGCTGCAGCTGCGGGAGTCTCCACGAGGCCCGCGGCATGCTCCTGCAGCGGCTCCTACGGCACGGCTCGGCCACGCGGTGGGCGGCGGCGCGCACGGCGCGCCACGCGGTCGCGGCCGTCCTGTACCTCGCCGTCGTCGCCGCGCTCGGGCTCGGGATGGCCGTCCTCACCGCATCCGGGCCCGTGCTCCCCGCCCCCGGACGACTCGGTCTCCTCGCCGGGCAGTACCTCGTCGGCGGCCTGCTCCAGCTCGGGGTCTACTCGGCCCTCGTCCTCATCGTCACCTGGCTCGCGCGAGGGTCCGCCGCCGGGCTCCTCACCGTCGGCGTGATCGTCGCCGGCGGCGCCCTCCAGCTCGAGACGCGGACGTGGCTGCCCCTCCAGCTCGCCGACCTCGCCGTGACATGCGGCGGATGGTCGGAGGTCGGCGACGCCACGGCCACGCTCGGCCTCTGGGTCGCCATCCTCGGCCTCGCCCTCTCCGCGCTCGTGCAGCGCACCCGCCCCGCCTGATCCCGAACGACAAGGAGCACCATGCCGATCATCACCCTCACCGGCGTCACGAAGGGCTTCCGCGGGAACGCCCTGTTCCAGGGCGTCGACCTCGCCCTGGAGCGCGGCCGCACCTACGGACTCGTCGGGCCCAACGGCTGCGGCAAGTCCGTGCTGTTCAAGATCATCCTCGGCTTCCTGCGTCCCGACGCGGGCGTCGTCGACATCGACCCGGCGCTCCTCTCCCCCGGGCGCACGTTCCCCGACCGGTTCGGCGCGATCATCGACGGGCCGGCCTACCTGGCGCACCGCACGGGCCTGCAGAACCTGACCGAGCTCGCCGCCATCCGGAAGCGGATCACCGTGGACGAGGTGCGGGAGTCGATGCGCGGGATGGGGCTGGATCCGGATTCCCGCACGCGGGTCCGCAGCTACTCGCTCGGCATGAAGCAGAAGCTGTCGCTCTGCCAGGCGCTCATGGAGCGGCCGGAGGTGCTCCTGCTCGACGAGCCGTTCAACGCCCTCGACGCGGAGAGCGTCGCGCGCCTCACGGCCGAGCTGCGCCGGCAGCAGGGGATCGGCACGACGATCCTGTTCACCAGCCACGAGCGCGAGCACATCGACGCGCTGAGCGACGAGGTGCTGGAGATCTCGGGCGGACGGGTCCGGCCCGCCGCGCGACACTGATGAGGGTCGCGCGACGGGCCGGATCACCCGGTCAGAGGGCGGGAGCGTCCTCCGGCTCGTCGTCCCACGCGCGGCTGACCGTGAGCCCCTCGCCGTCGGGGGCGAGGTCGACCCGCACGGCGTCGCCGTCGCGGATGTCGCCCGCCAGCAGCTCGCGCGCGAGGCGATCGTCGATCTCGCGCTGCATGAGCCGGCGCAGGGGACGAGCGCCGTACAGCGGGTCGTGGCCGCGCTCCGCGAGCCAGCGCCGGGCGTCCGGGGTGACCCCGAGCGTGAGGCGGCGGTCCGCGAGCCGGTCGCCGAGGCGGTCGATGTAGAGCTCCACGATCTGCGCCAGGTCGTCCATCGACAGGGTCTGGAACACGACGATGTCGTCGAGCCGGTTCACGAACTCCGGCTTGAACGTCTGGCGCACGAGCTGCTGCACCGCCTGCTCGCGGCTCTCCAGCGGCAGGGACGCGTCGCTGACGAACTGCGACCCGAGGTTGCTGGTGAGCACGAGGATCACGTTGCGGAAGTCGACCGTGCGGCCCTGGCCGTCGGTGAGGCGGCCGTCGTCGAGCACCTGCAGGAGCACGTCGAACACCTCCGGGTGCGCCTTCTCGACCTCGTCGAGCAGCACCACCGAGTAGGGGCGCCGCCGCACGGCCTCGGTGAGCTGGCCGCCCTGCTCGTAGCCGACGTAGCCGGGAGGGGCGCCGACGAGACGGGACACGGAGAACTTCTCCCCGTACTCGCTCATGTCGATGCGGATCATCGCCTTCTCGTCGTCGAACAGGAACTCCGCCAGCGCCTTCGCGAGCTCCGTCTTCCCCACGCCCGTGGGGCCGAGGAAGAGGAACGAGCCGGTGGGCCGGTCGGGATCCGAGATGCCGGCGCGCGTGCGGCGCACCGCGTCGGAGACGCTCGCCACCGCCTGCCGCTGGCCGATGAGCCGCTTGCCGAGCTCCTTCTCGAGGTGCAGCAGCTTCTCCGTCTCCCCCTGCAGCAGCCGGCCGACCGGGATCCCCGTCCAGGCCGCGACGACCGCGGCGATGTCCTCGCCCGTGACCTGCTCGTTGACGAGCCGCTCCTCCGCCGACGGCACCGACTCGGCGGCCTCCGCCTGCGCGACCTCGCGCTCGATGACGGGGATCTCGCCGTAGAGCAGGCGCGACGCCTTCTCCAGATCGCCCTCGCGCTGGGCCCGCTCGGCGCGGATCCGCAGCTCGTTCAGCTCGTCCTTCAGCTTGCCGACGCGGTTGACGCTCGCGCGCTCCGCCTCCCAGCGCCGCTGGAGCCCGCCGAGGGTCTCCTCGCGCTGGGCGATGTCCTCGCGCAGCCGCGCGAGCCGCTCCTTCGACGCCTCGTCCTTCTCGCGCTTGAGGGCGAGCTCCTCGAGCCGCATCCGGTCGACCGCGCGCCGCAGCTCGTCGATCTCGACGGGCGAGGAGTCGATCTCCATCCGCAGCCGCGAGGCGGCCTCGTCGATCAGGTCGATGGCCTTGTCCGGCAGCTGCCGGGCGGGGATGTAGCGGTTCGAGAGGGACGCGGCCGCCACGAGCGCCGCATCCGTGATGGGCACCTGGTGGTGCGCCTCGTAGCGGCCCTTGAGCCCGCGGAGGATCGCGACGGTGTCCTCCACGCTCGGCTCGCCGACGTACACCTGCTGGAAGCGGCGCTCGAGCGCGGCGTCCTTCTCGATGTACTGGCGGTACTCGTCGAGCGTGGTCGCGCCGATGAGCCGCAGCTCGCCGCGCGCGAGCATGGGCTTCAGCATGTTGGACGCCGCGACGGACCCCTCGCCGCCGCCCGCACCCATGAGCGTGTGCAGCTCGTCGACGAAGGTGATGACCTCGCCGTCGGCGTCGTCGATCTCCTTCAGCACCGCCTTCAGCCGCTCCTCGAACTCGCCGCGGTACTTCGCGCCCGCGACGAGCGCGGCGAGGTCGAGCGAGACGAGCTGCTTGCCCTTCAGGGAATCGGCCACGTCGCCCGCGACGATGCGCTGGGCGAGGCCCTCGACGACGGCGGTCTTGCCGACGCCGGGCTCCCCGATGAGGACCGGGTTGTTCTTGGTGCGCCGCGTGAGCACCTGGCTGATGCGCCGGATCTCCGCGTCGCGTCCGATGACCGGGTCGAGCTTGCCGCTCTTCGCGATCTCGGTCAGGTTCACCCCGTACTGCTCGAGCGCGGTCCTCGCGTCCTCGGCGCTGGCGGGTGCGCCCTGCATGTTGGCCAATGCGTTCCTTCCTCCACGTACTTGAGTCCTACGGGCTGAAGTTTACGCCGGGACGGCGCCGACCGCTACCGGCCGGCGGGCGCGGCCGCCGCCGCTGCGACGGCGATCGCGACGTCCTCCGTGACCATGTCCGCGTTCGCCATCGCGCCCGCCATGGTTCCTGCGGCCATGGCGACGGGCACGTTCGCGGATCCGCTCGACGCGTTGCCCGCGATGAGGAGGCCGGGCACGCTCGTCCGGCCCATCGGATCCGCCGTGACGAACGGACCCCAGGGGGTCTCCTCGGTCGCGGCGCCGAGGGCGCGGGCGAAGCCGTCCCGCGGGGCCGCCCCGGGCATGGCGAAGAGCGAGTCGAGCGCGAGGACCCGGCCGTCGGCGAGCTCCACGCCCTCGAGCGCGCCCCGCTCCCCGAGCACGCGGGTGACGGCCTCCTCCTCGATGCGGATCCCGCGTGCATCGAGCCCCGCACGCGTCGCCGCGTCGATCCCGAGCGGCTCGCCGGTCGCCGTGCCGCCCGCGACGAGGAACGTGATGTCGGCCGACCACTGGCGGAGCATCTGCACGTGGTGGAGGCTCCCGGGCCCCGTGGCGAGCACGCCGATGCGGAGGTCGCGCACCTCGTAGCCGTCGCAGTACGGGCAGACGACGACGCCCGCGCCCCAGTGCGCGGCGAGGCCGGGGACCTCCGGGAGCACGTCGGCGAGGCCGGTCGCGAGGACCACGCGGCGGGCCCGCACCTCGGCGCCGCCGTCGAGCGTCACGCGGAAGCGCAGCCGGCCGGATCCTCGAGGGCGTCGACGCCCTGCACCCGCCCGTCGACCACGACGCCGCCGTAGCCCTCGACCTCCCGGCGCCCCTCGGCGACGAGCTGGCGCGGCGGCTTCCCGTCGTGGCCGAGCACGCCGTGCATGTGCGCGGCGACGGCGTTGCGCGGCTGACCCGCGTCGACGACGAGCACGCTGCGGCGGGCGCGGGCGAGCATGAGCGCGGCGCTCGAACCCGCGACGCCCCCGCCGACGACGACCGCGTCCCACTCGATGCCGACGATGTCCTGCTGTGCGATGTGCTGCTGCGCGATGTCCTGCTGTCCGATGTCCATGCACCGAGCCTGCGGGAGTGAAGCGCGTGGCGCACGGCTCCTTGCGGGATCGGCAAGGCGCGCAAGGTCGCTCCGCCGTCAGTGCCGGTGCTCGGTGTCCCACGCGGGGAACGGGTCCGCGTAGCCGTGCCACGCGTCCGGTCCCGCGACGAGCTCGTCGGGCGCCAGGAGGCACGCGCCCAGGATCCCGTCGAGCAGCGCGGCGTCGAGGTGCTCGCCCACGAACGCGAGCTCCTGGCCCGCGGGCGACGTCGGCGTCCCAGCTGCGCATGCCGGTCGGGTCGAGGCTCAGCACGTCGCCCGCGGTCGCCCACGAGCCCACGGTCGCGGGTCGCGTCGCGAGGCGCACGAGGCCGCGGGAGCGCACGATCCGTCCGACCGGCCCGGGCACGAGGTCGTGCACGACCGCCGCGTGCAGTCGGCCGGGATGGAACGGCCGCGGATCCCGGAAGACGTGCACGCCCATCCCGCCCGCGGTCGGCGCCGCCGGGACGCCGGCCAGCGCGGTCTGCCACCCCATGCCCGCGGCCAGCCGCCGGGCGCGCTGCCGCGCGATCCGCAGCGGCGCGGCGACGAGCGCGGCCCGGTCGGCGACGGCGACCACGCCCGCGTCCGGGGCGAGGCACGCGAGCAGGGCGAGGGCCCGGCGGCCGTCCGGGGAGGGATGCGCCGGATCCAGGTCCTCGAGCACGACGACGCTCGCGCACTCGAGGCGCCCGGCCAGCCGCTCCGCGGCGTCGAACGGCGTCGCGTCGCCGGCTCCCGGGTCGAGGAGCAGGTCGCGGACCTCGGCGACGGAGGAGACGGCGACGAGGTCGAGGATCCCGATGGGCGTCGACCCCGGGTGCCGCGCCTCGACCACGTGCTCCAGCACCAGCGCCACCTCGAGCGGATCCGCGGCGGGCTCGATGGCCACCACCGCGAGCCCGGTGCGCCCGTCGTCGGCGTCGCGGATGAGGCCCTCGGCGAGGTCGGCGCCCAGGTCGCCGCTGTCGCCGCCGGGCGCCTCCACCGGGGCGGGCTCCTCGGACGCGGGCGCCCCGACGGCGGCCGCGGCGACCCGGGACGCCGCCCGGAGGTCGCTCGAGGAGACGAGGATCACGGCGAGGCCGCCGCGGGCGACGATCGGGCGGGCGTTCGCGGGGGTTCCATGACCCCAGCCTAGGAGAGAACCGTTCTCATCTGCGGCGCGGACGGCGGGGGACGGCGTCCTAGGCTTCCGGAGGGGGCACGAGGCACGAGGAGACGGCATGACCGAGCACGCGGATCCGCGCGACGACGGGCACGGACGCGGCGCGGAGCACGACGGCGAGGGCCGGCACGCGACCGCCGGCCCCACCGAGCCGGTGCGCTTCGGCCTCGACGGCATCGTCCACGAGGCGGACCTCGACGCCGCCGACGCGCGCGCCCTCCGCGCGCTGCTCGCGCCCTACGTCGCCGCGGGGAGGCGCACGACCGTCACGATCACGCCGATCACCGAGGAGCGCCCCGCCCCGGCGGGCGCCGCCGCGACCGGCGCCGCCCCCACCGGCGAGCGCGCCGCCGCCCGCGCATGGCTCGAGGCGAACGGCCACCGGCTCGGCCCCGGCGGCCGCATCTCGGCCACGCTGATGACCCTCTATCGCAGCCGTGACGGGCGCTGACGCCGGCCGCCCGCGCCGCGTCCCGCCCCTCGGTGCACCCATGACCACCCCGCCCCGCCTCTTCCCCGCCGTGCCGGTCCTCGTCGGAGAGCGCGTGATCCTCCGACCCTTCTCCCCCGCCGACATCGACGCGATGGGACCGGTGCTCGCCGATCCCGACGTCCTCCGCCTCACGGCATCGGCCCACTCGACCGCGGAGGTCGCCGAGCTGTCCGCACGGCCGACGCTCGATGCGCGCACGCGCACCTGGTACGCGACGCGCGCCGACCAGCCCGACCGCCTCGACCTCGCGCTCGTCGACCGCGCCTCGGACGCCTGCGTGGGCGAGGCCGTGATCAACGAGTGGAGCCCGGAGGACCGGAGCGCCAACCTCCGCATCCTCATCGGACCCGCCGGGCGCGACCGCGGGCTCGGCACCGAGGCCGTCCGGCTCCTCGTGGACCACGCGTTCGCGGCCACGGACCTGCAGCGCATCTCCCTCGAGGTCCTGGCGTCCAACACGCGGGCGCGTCGCGTCTACGAGCGCGTCGGGTTCGTCGCGGAGGGCCGCCTCCGCGCCGCCTCCCGCTTCGACGGCGAGCCCGTCGACGTGATCGTCATGGCGCTCCTCCGCACGGATCCGCGCCCCTGACCTCCGGGCAGGCGCAGCCGGACCGCCGCACGGCAGCGGACGCCCTCCTCGTGGCAGGACGTCTCGGGTAGCGTGCTGCGATGGGCACGCCCCCGAACGGCTTCGAGCACACCTCGCGCGGCGACGAGGTGGTCATCCGGCATCACGGACGGGTGGCCGCCACGCTGCGGGGATCCCACCGCACGCAGGTTCCTCGCGCAGGTCGAGTCGGGCGACGCGCAGCAGATCATGGCGCGCGTGACGGGCGACTACCGGCGCGGCAACGAACGCACCGCGCGCGGACGGTCCCGACGGGACTGACCGGGTCCGACCCGGGTCGCGCACGCAGGTGATGCGGGCGAGCGGCGGCGCTGTCCCCACAGTGCGCCGGCCGTCAGCGCAGCGCGTCGGCCGTGGTCAGCGCGCGGACGGGCGGCAGCGCGGCGCGCATGCCGGGCCGCAGCTCGTCGACGATCACCGCGATGCCCGCGAGCGTGGCCCCGCAGTCTCCGACGAGCCCGGCCGCGGCGGCGGCCTGGCTTCCCGTCTCGATCCAGTCGTCCACGAGCACGGCGCGCTGGCCGGGCATCAGGAGGTCGCGCCGGGCCGAGAAGCCGCGGCGGACGCCCCGGTAGTCCGCCTCCGCGATCCGCCGCACGACGTCGCCGGGCAGGAGCGCGCCGTCCTTCCGGATCGGCGCGAACCCGACCCCGAGCGCCACAGCGACGGCCGGGCCGAGGACGAACCCGCGCGCATCGATGCCGAGGACGACGTCCGGCCGGTCGTCGCGCGCCAGCTCCGCGAGCGCGGCGACCACGGCCGCGAGCGAGTCCGCGTCGCGCAGCATCGACCACGTGTCGGCGTGCCCGTCGATCCAGCGGAACCGCTCGTGCACGTGCCGCCGGCCCCGCTCGATGATCGCCTCGTCGCCCACGCGCCCACCGTATCGCCGCGCCCGTGACGCTCGGCGCCCCGCGCGCTCGGCCGCGGCGCCGTGACCCGATGCACTCGGGACGACGCACGACGCACGACGCCCGCCGGCCGCGGGTGCGGCGCGACGGGCGCGTGCTGGAGCGGTGCGGATCAGCCGAGCGACACGGCCGTCCACGAAACGGGCGGCAGGGTGATGGTGAGGGTGCCGTCCGCGAGGGTCGCCGACGCGTTCTCGGTGAGGCCCACGCGCTCGCGGTCCTCGAAGGTGTTCTTCGCGTAGACGTCCCCGTCGTGGATCCCGACCGCCTCGAGCACCTCGGAGACGGCGAGCCCGGCGACGTCGACCTCGATCGTGAGGGCGTCGGACAGGCTGCGGTTCACGAGGAAGACCGCGGCGCGGCCGGTGGCCTCGTCGAAGGTCGCGACGGAGTCGACGAGCGGCGCGGTGCCGTGCACCTCGGTCTCGTACGTGCCCACGTCGATGCGGGGGCGCAGCACCTCGCCCTGCGCGAGGCGGCTCGTCACCGAGAACGGGAAGAAGGTGGTCTGGCGCCAGGCGCCGCCGCCCTTCTCCGTCATGATCGGCGCGATCACGTTCACGAGCTGCGCGAGGCTGGCCGACGTGACCCGGTCGCTGTGCTTCAGCAGCGTGATCATGAGGTTGCCGAGCACGACCGCGTCCGCCACCGAGTAGACGTCCTCGAGCAGGTGCGGCGCGTAGGGCCACCCCTCGGTGATGACGCCCGACTCCTGGTGCTCGTCGAGGTACCAGACGTTCCACTCGTCGAACGAGATGTTGATGGTCTTGTCGCTCTTGCGGCGGTGCTTGACCTGGTCGGCCGACGCGACGACCGTGCGGATGAAGTACTCCATGTCGAGCGACGAGGCGAGGAAGCTGCCGAGGTCGCCCTTGCGCTCCTGGTAGTAGGCGTGCGCGGAGATGAAGTCGACGTTGTCGTACGCGTGCTCGAGCACGGTGCGCTCCCACTCGCCGAAGGTCGGCATGCCGGATCCGCTGCTGCCGCACGCGACGAGCTCGAGCGTCGGGTCGACCATCTTCATGGCGCCTGCGGTGCGGTTCGCGAGCTTGCCGTAGTCGTCGGCGGTCATGTGGCCGACCTGCCAGGGGCCGTCCATCTCGTTGCCGAGGCACCACATCTTGACGCCGTGGGGCTCCGGGGAGCCGTTGGCGATGCGCTGGTCGGAGAGGGCGGTGCCGCCCGGGTGGTTGGAGTACTCGAGGATGTCGAGCGCCTCGAGCACACCGCGCGTGCCGAGGTTCACGGCCATCATCAGCTCGCTGCCGGTCAGCTCGCACCAGCGGGCGAACTCGTCGAGACCCACCTCGTTGGTCTCGAGCGAGTGCCAGGCGAGGTCGAGGCGCTTCGGGCGCTCGGCGCGCGGGCCGACGCCGTCCTCCCACCGGTAGCCGGAGACGAAGTTGCCGCCGGGGTAGCGGATGGCGCTCGAGCCGAGCTCCTTGACGAGGTCGACCACGTCGAGGCGGAAGCCGTCCTCGTTCGCGGTGGGGTGGCCGGGCTCGTAGATGCCGTCGTACACGCAGCGGCCGAGGTGCTCGACGAACGAGCCGAACGTCCGGCGGTTGACGGGGGCGACGACCGCGGTGCGGTCGATGGCGATGCGGGCGTCCGCGGCGGTGCGGGCGTCGGTCGACGTGGAGGCGTCGGTCATGGAGTGTCCTTCACTTCATCGGGAACGGGGCTGGTCGATGCCTGGCGAACGCAGGCGATCCGGGCCATTACAACGTTGTAAGAGCAACGTCCCCCCATTCTCGCGGGGGCGTCGGGGCAGTGTCAACGCGGGTCCGCGGCGGGGCGGGTCCGACCTCCCATGCGGCGCGCGTACGGTTCCCCCGATGCCGCCCGCCGAGGCGGCCCGACCACCGGATGGAGCACCATGTCCGCCCTGCACCCCGACCTCGCCCTCGCCCGGCTGATCCCCCGCTTCACCTTCCCGGCACCGCTCGTGGCGCTGGCCGCGCGACGCGAGCCCCGCCGGTCGGAGGCGCCCGAGGACCTCCTCGTGCACGACGTGCGGGTGCCCGTGGACGCGGGCGCGTCGGCTATCGACATGCGCGTCTACCGCCCGCGGACGGCGCAGGGGCGGGTGCCCGCGCTGCTCTGGGTCCACGGCGGCGGCATGGTGCTCGGCGACCACCTGCAGGACGAGGCGTCGAACATCCGCTTCGCGCGGACGCTCGGGATCGTCGTCGCGTCGGTGCGCTACCGCCTCGCCCCCGGGCACCGGGCCCCCACCGCCGTCGAGGACGCGCTGGCCGCCCTGCTCTGGCTGCACGCGCACGCGGAGGAGCACGGCATCGACGCGTCCCGGGTGGCGGTCGGGGGCGCGAGCGCGGGTGGCGGGATCGCCGCCGCCGTGGCGCTCATGGCGCACGACCGCGACGCCCCGGCGCCCGCGTTCCAGCTCCTCGTCTACCCGATGCTCGACGACCGCACGGTCACGCGCACCGACATGGACACCTCGGAGGTGCGCGTCTGGACGCCGGGCAGCAACCGCGCCGGCTGGACCGCCTACCTCGGCGGCCCTCCCGGCGCACCGGACGCCTCCCCCTACGCCGCGCCCGCCCGCCGCGAGGACCTGTCGGGCCTCGCCGCCGCGTGGATCGGCGTCGGCTCGCTCGACCTGTTCCGCGACGAGGACGTGCGCTACGCCGAACGGCTCCGGGAGGCGGGCGTCCCCGTCGAGCTGACGGTCGTCGACGGCGCCTTCCACGGCTTCGACGCGATCCTGCCCCGCGCGGGCGTCTCCCGGGAGTTCTGGCGGGCGCAGGCCGCCGCGCTCCGCGGTGCGCTGCAGCCGGCGGGCTGACCCGGCACGGCGTCGCCGCACCGGCCGGCGCCTCCCCGCGCCGCCACCTCTGCACCCCGGCCCGGCGCCACATGCCACGCTCGGACCATGACGATCCCGGCGCCCACGCAGGCCCTGTTCCTCGGCGGGCGCTCCGGCGTCGGCAAGTCGACGGTGGCGGCGGAGGCGTCCCGGCTGCTCGCCCTCGCCGACGTGCGGCACGCCCTCGTCGAGGGCGACGCGCTCGACCAGGCGCACCCGGAGCCGTGGCGGCAGGGCATCCCGCTGGCGGAGCGGAACCTGTCGGCGATCTGGCGGAACTACCGCGAGGCGGGCTGGACGCGCGTGATCTACGCGAACACCGTGAGCGTGCTCGAGATGCCCGCCCTCACGGCCGCCCTCGGCGGCGAGGTCGAGGCCGTCGGCGTGCTGCTCACGGCCGACGACGCCACGGCGGCCGGGCGCCTCACCGGCCGGGAGATCGGATCCGGGCTCGCGGAGGCCGTGGAGCGCAGCGCGGCCGCGGCGCCGCGGCTCGAGGAGGGCGCGCCGCATGCGGTGCATCGCGTGGCGACCGACGGCCGCACGGTGGGCGACATCGCGGCGGAGGTGGTCGCGCTCAGCGGGTGGGTCACGACCGGCGACGGCGCTGCTCCTGGGCCCGCTTGATAACATCATCAAGCCGATCAGCGGTTGATGATGTTGTCAACGCGCTACGGCGGCTCGAGGCCATGGTCACGCCGGCCCCACGTGCCGACCCGGCACCGGGCTCGAGTAGACGACGTGGGTCGTGATGCCGCCGAGCACCGCGAGCCTGCCCGTGATGCGCTCGAGGTCGCTCATCGAGCGCGCGTGGACCTTGATGATGAAGCAGTCGGCGCCTGTGACGTGATGCGCCTCGACGATCTCCGGCATCTCCGCCACCAGCGCGTGGAAGGGGCGGTAGTCGCCGGAGGGGTAGGCCAGCCGCACGAAGGCCGTGACCGCCCAGCCGAGCGCCTCCGGGTCGACCGTGATCGAGTAGCCCGTGATGATCCCGCCCTCCGTGAGGCGGCGCACGCGTTCGGCCGTCGCGCTGGCCGAGAGCGAGACCGCGCGGCCGAGCTGCGCGACGCTCACGCGGCCGTCGCCCTGGAGCTCGGCGATGATCGCGTGATCGGTGGGATCGAGGACGAGCGGTGGATTCGTAGGCATGCGGCCGAACCTACCGGGCGATCCGCGGCGCGACGGCCCGGATGCCGGGCGACCTCCCTTCCGCGCCGGGGAGCCCGACCGCTTCGATGGAGGCATGCAGACGAGCCTCTCCGCCATCGACTTCCTCGCCGCCAAGCTGGCCTACGAGACCGACTCCGCCGACCTCGCCGCCGCCCGCGCGAGCGGGGAGGCGCCCCTCGTGGTCGACGTGCGATCCGACGCCGCGTGGGCGCAGGGGCGCATCCCCGGCGCGGTCCACATCCCCGGCGCGGAGCTGGCGGGGCGCGCCGCAGCGGAGCTGCCCGACCGCGAAGCCCGCATCGTCGTCTACTGCTGGGGTCCCGGCTGCAACGGCAGCACGCGCGCGGCCCTCGCGCTCGCGACGCTCGGCTACGCGCGCGTGCAGGAGCTGATCGGCGGCTTCGAGTACTGGTCCCGGGAGGGGTTCGCGGTGGCGACCGACGCCGGGCGGACGCGGCAGGCGCCGGATCCGCTGACGGCGCCGGTGCCCTGAGCCGCGCAGATCAGCCGACGACGTCGACGAGCGCGCCCACCGCGAGCTCGGCGAGCAGGTGGTCCCGCTCCTCCTCGTGCGCGGTGATGGTGACGACCGCGTCCCGGGATCCGTCGACCAGCACGTACTGGCCGTAGCGGCCGTCCAGGCGCCACGCGTCTCGCGGGCCGTCCCAGGTCGCGAGGCCGTAGCCGGCGAAGGGGGCCCGCGGGTCGGGGGCGCCCGTGGGGATCCAGTCGGCGTGCATCCGGTCGACCCACGCCGCGCTGACGAGCTGTCGGCCCTCCCACGCGCCGCGGTCGCGCAGCAGACGGCCGATGCGCGCGAGCTCGCCGGTGCGGAGACGGAGCCCGCTGCCGCCCACGACGAAGCCGAGCGGGCACCGGTCCCACTGCGGGTTCCCGATGCCGAGCGGGTCGAACAGGCGCGGCAGCAGCCAGTCGCGCACGTCGCCGACCGCGGCGGCGAGCATCCGCATGGCCGCGTACGGGCTGGCGTCGCTGTACTGGAAGACGCGGCCGCGGCTCGGGCGGCCGAGCATCGCCTGCGCGAGGTCGGGCCCGGGCACGGGCTCGTCGCCGGACCAGGCGAGGTCGATCCCGCTGGTCATGGTGAGGAGGTGCTCGACGGTGACCCCGTCGACGCCCGCGCCGAGCTCGAGGTCGGGCAGCAGCTCGGGGACCCGGGTGTCGAGCGCGAGGATCCCCGCGTCCACCGCCATGCCGACGGCGAGCGCGCACACGCCCTTCGACACGGAGTAGAGGTCCTCCCGGTCGTCGCTGCGCCAGCGGCGCTCCGCCTCGTCGTCGCCGACCCGCACCACGACCCCGTACGCCCCGAGACGCTCGCGGTCGATGCCCTCGACGAGGCGGGCGAGGACGTCGTCGGCGGCGGTGCTCATGCCCCCAGTGTGGCGGCCGGTCGCGCTCCTCAGCCGTTCATCGCGGCGACCGTCGCGTCGTACCGGCCCTCGACCTCGGCGAAGCGGAGGGGCTTGACCGCCTCCACCAGGATCTCGTGGGCGTCCGGCTGGGACGCGAGGAGCGCCATCACCTCGTCGGCGAAGGCGTCGAGGGGCATCAACCGGTCGTCGTCGGATCCGCCGGGGAGCAGCTCCGTCCGCACGCCCGGCGGGACGATCTCGATGACCTGCACCGAGGTGCCGGCGAGTTGCAGGCGGATGGACTCGGTGAACCGGTGGATGAACGCCTTCGAGCCGTTGTAGGTGGGGGTGGACGCCAGCGGCGTGTGCGCGAGGCCCGAGGAGACCGTGATGAGGGCCGCGGACGGTCGGGTCCGCAGGTGCTCCACGAAGGCCGCGACCAGGTGCAGCGGCCCCCGGATGTTGGTGTCGATGACGCGCTCGGCGTGGTCGAGGAAGTCCGCGCTCCGGATGTCCTCCACGCCCATGATCCCGGCCATCGCGACGACGACGTCCAGGTCGGGGTGCTCCGCCAGCACCTGGTCGCGGGCGGCGCCTACGGAGTCGGGATCGGTGACGTCGATGACGACGGTGCCCAGGCCGTGCTCGTCGGCCAGTCGCTGCAGGAGCTCGGTCCGGCGCCCGCCGATGACGACGGTGCTGCCGGCCGCCTGCAGTCGCAGGGCCAGTGCCAGGCCGATGCCGGAGGTGGCGCCGGGGATGAATGCGGTCGTGCCGGTGATGTCCATGGGCCGAGTGTGCGGCGGCGCGGGCGGATCCGGGAGGGGAGCGGTCATCGGAGGACCGGCGCTCCCTCCCACCCGCGCCGCCGCGAGCGCGAGGATGGCGGCATGGACCGATCCGCTCTCGCCGCCTTCCTGCGCACCCGCCGCGAGGGGCTGCGGCCCGCCGACGTGGCGCTCCCCGACTCGCCCCGCCGCCGCGTGCCGGGCCTGCGACGCGACGAGGTCGCGCAGCTGACGGGGATGTCCACGGACTACTACGCCCGACTGGAGCAGGGGCGGGGACCGCAGCCGTCCGTGCAGATGCTCCAGGCGCTCGCCCGTGCGCTGCGGCTCACGGACGACGCCCGCGACCACCTCCACCGGCTGGCCGGGCACAACGTCCCCGCGCGGACGCCCCTCGACTCGCACGTGGCCCCGCAGCTGCGGCGGGTGCTCGACCGCCTGGACGACACCCCGGCCCTCATCATCTCCCGCCTCGGGGAGACGCTCGCGCAGAACCGGCTGGCCGCGATCCTGCTCGGCGACCACGTACAGGAGCGCGGGATGGCGCGCACCGCCGTCTACCGCTGGTTCACCCGGCCGGACGAACGCGACGTGTACCCGGAGTCCGACCACGAGCGCCAGGGCCTCTCCCTCGTCGCGGGTCTCCGCATGGCGCTCGGCGCCGCCGGCCCGTCCTCGCCGGCCGCCGAGCTCGC
This sequence comes from Clavibacter sp. AC415, assembly GCF_979252985.1. NCBI lineage: Bacteria > Bacillati > Actinomycetota > Actinomycetes > Micrococcales > Microbacteriaceae > Clavibacter > Clavibacter sp. AC415. Next base: position 19,115 of record NZ_CEEDAR010000002.1, read on the forward strand.
GCACCGGCTCAGCGCGACGAGCGACGAGTTCCGGGCGCTCTGGGACCGGCACGAGGTGGGCACCCGGTTCCACGACCGGAAGACGCTGATCCACCGGGAGCTGGGAGCCATCGACGTCGACTGCCAGGCGCTGTTCACCGAGGACCAGGGGCAGGCGCTCCTCGTGCTCACCGCCGCCCCACGATCGGATGCGGCGGGGAAGCTCGAGCTGCTCGCCGTGCTCGGGCACCACCGGTTCGGCGAGGACGCTCCGGTCACGGCCGGCGCGTGACGGCGTGAGCCGCGCGACGAGGGGCTGACGTCAGGCGCGGGCGACCAGCGCCGCGAGCCGGTCGAGGTCCGCGGCGACGAGGGCGGCGTCGGCGGCGAGCGCCTCGTCGCTCACGCCCGGGCGCTGGAAGAGGGTGAACACCACCTCGCTGCCGTCGGCGTTCGGCAGCACGCGGAGCGGGTTCCGCACGACCGTCCCGTCGGGCAGCGTCACGTCGTGGTCGAGGATCCCGAGCTCGCGCGGGCCGGTGAACGCGATCTCAATCGCGCCCATCGGCGAGTCCGCGAGCCAGCGCCCGCCGTCGAGCCGGATGCCCGAGCTGACGCCCTCCGCCCACTCGGGGAGCCGGCGCGGGATCCCCCGCGACGGCGACGACGGACGCCACGTCGGCGTCCACGGGACGGGAGACGTGCAGCGCGGGCCAGGTCACGACTCGACGGTACCGGGCAGAGGCGCGACGGTCCACGCCGCTCAGTAGTCGATGCGCCCGTGCAGGCTGTGGAACCCGCCCGTCGGCCCGTCGGGTCCCACGAGCGCCATCGCGACGGTCGCGTCGGTGCCCTCGGTGACCGTCTGGTGGCCGCCGTGGCCGTTGAAGTCGGTGGCCGTGTAGCCGGGTCGGTGGCGTTGACCCGGAAGCCCGGCAGGTTCTTCGCGTACTGCAGGGTCAGGGTGATGACGGCCGCCTTCGAGGCCGCGTACGGCACCGCGAGCACGTGGCTCTCGTCGGTGCCGTCGCCGGCGAGGGCGCGCGGCCAGCCGACGCCCGAGGCGACGTTGACGATGACCGGCGCGGCGGACGCGCGCAGCAGGGGCAGCGCGGCCTGCGTCACCCGCACGATGCCGACGACGTTGGTCTGCAGCACGGAGAGCATCGCCTCCGGGGTGAGGTCGTCGACCCCGAAGGAGGTGCCGAGGACTCCGGCGTTGTTGACGAGGACGTCGAGCTCCGGAAGCGAGGCGACGGCGCGCTCCACGCTGGCCTGATCGTCGACGTCGAGCTGGACGGGGTGGGCGCCCAGGGCGCGGACGGCATCGCCGTCGGCGGTGTCGCGCATGCCGGCGTAGACGGTGTGCCCCGCCTCGAGGAGGCGGCGCGCGGTCTCGAGGCCGAGGCTGCGGTTGGATCCGGTGATGAGTGTGGTGGTCATGCGTCGAGCCTGCGCCCGAGCCGCCGCCGCGCCCAGGCACCCGTCGACGGGAGGACCGGCGGTACCAGGCTGATCCGCCCGCGAGCGCGGAGGATGGGTCCATGACCGAGTTCGCGAGCGTCCTCCGCGCCTGGCGCGAACGCGTCCAGCCGGCGGACGTGGGCCTGCCCGCGGGATCGCACCGCCGCACCGCCGGCCTCCGCCGCGAGGAGCTCGCCGCGCTCGCGGGCGTGAGCGTCGACTACGTCGTCCGGCTCGAGCAGGGCAGGTCGGTGAACCCTTCGCCGCAGATGCTCGGCGCGCTCGCCCGCGCGCTCCGGCTCTCGGAGGACGAGCGCGACCACCTGCACCGGGCCGCGGGGATCGCGCCGCCCGGAGCGCGGCGAGGTGCCGCGGCACATCACGCCGGGGGTGCACCGCATCGTCGACCGGCTGGGCGACGTGCCGCTCGCGGTCTTCACCGCCACGCACGACCTGCTCCTGTGGAACCCGCTGTGGGCGGCGCTCAACGGCGATCCGTCGACGCGCAGCGGCTGGGACCGGAACCTCGTGTGGACGTACTTCACCGAGGGCCATGCGGGCACCGACTTCGACGCCGTGCACGAGGAGGAGTTCGCCCGCGACCTCACGGCGGACCTGCGCACGGCGGTCGGGCGCTACCCGGCGGACCGCGCGCTCGCGCGGCTCGTGGCCCGGCTGCGCGCCGAGGTGCCGGAGTTCGCGCGCCGCTGGAGCGAGGCCCGCGTCGCCGAGCACCGGTCGAGCCGGAAGACCGTGACGAGCACGCCCGTCGGTCCCATCACGATCGACTGCGACACCCTCTCCGTGCCGGGCAGCGACCTGCGCATCGTCGTCTACACGGCCGAACCCGGCAGCGCGGACGAGGCGCGGCTCGACCTGCTGCGCGTCACGGGGCTGCAGGCGCTGACGACCGCGCCGGTGGAGGCCGCGGGGGCCTGAGGGCGGTCCGCCGGGCGCTCGCGTCGGGGCGCTCGCGTCGGGTGGCGGTGATTCAGCGGGCCGCCGCGATCCGGTCGAGCCACTCCGCGAGGAGCGTCCGCTCGCCCGCGCTGAGCCGGTCGGCGTCGGCCAGGTGGGCGCGCAGCGCGACGGCGCGCTCGACGAGGCCGGGCTCGTGGCGGGCGCGGCCTCCCGGCCGGGGCGTGAGGATCCGCTCGAGCACGGCCTCCCGCATCACGTCGACCAGGACCCGGTCGCGGTCGGCGGTCGGCCGGCGGATCGTGGACAGCAGCGCACCCGTCGCGGCCGCGTGGAGGAGGTCGACCGCGACGGGCTCGGCGACGCGCAGGCGTCCCGCGAGCGCGACCCGGTGCACGCGCTCCTCGAGGAGGACTACGCCCGCGCGCACGGCCGGGGAGCCGGGTCCCCGGGCGGGGTCGCTCATGAGGGCGTAGAGGTCGGGGTTGGCGAGACCGAACGCGATCGTCGCGTCCCAGCCCGTGCGGAGGTCGTCGACGGCGTCGACCGCGCCTGCGGCGGCGGCGCGGACGGCGTCGGCCTTGACGGCGCTGAACCGGGTCATCTCCCGCTCCGCGACGGCGTCGAGGAGCCCCTCCTTGTCGCCGAACAGGCGGTAGATGGTGGGGGCCTGCACGCCCGCCGCCTCGGAGACGGCGCGGGTGGTGACGGCCGCCCGGCCGGATGCGCGGAGGAGGTCGGCGGCCACGTCGACGATGCGGTCGCGCGTGCCCGAACGCGGATCGGCGGAGGCCTCGTCGGCTCCGGAGGCGTCGGCGGTCATGGAACGACGATAACGCACGGGTGTTAGCGAGCTGATTCCCGTGCTACCTTTCGAGCATTATCACCGCTAACACGAAACACACGAGAGGCACCCACATGATCGTCATCACCGGAGCCACCGGCGCCCTCAACGGCGCCACCGCCGAGCACCTGCTGCGGACCGTCCCCGCGGAGGGCATCGCCGTCGTCGCGCGCGACCCCGCGAGCGCGCGGTCGTTCGCCGACCGCGGCGTGGAGGTGCGCCGGGGCGACTACGCCGACGCGGCCTCGCTCCCCGGGGCCTTCGCGGGCGCCGATCGGCTGCTCCTCGTCTCCGCCAGCGATCCGGGCGCCGACGCCGTCGCGCTGCACCGCGCCGCCGTCGAGGCCGCGGCGGAGGCGGGCGTGGGCCGGATCCTGTACACGAGCCACCAGGGCGCCGCCGCCGACTCGCCCTTCGCCCCGGCCCGCGACCACGCCGCCACCGAGGGGATCCTCGCGGCCTCCGGCCTCCCGTGGACGGCGCTGCGCAACGGCTTCTACCTGCACAGCATCGACCTGCTGCTGGGTGCCTGGCGCAAGACCGGCGTGATCCGCGTCCCCGCCGACGGGCCCGTCTCCTGGACGTCGCGCTCCGACGCCGCGGAGGGCGCCGCGCGGATCCTGCTCCAGGACGCGCCGGCCGATGGACCGGTCACCCTCACCGGGCGCACGGCGCCGACCATGGCCGAGGTCGCGGAGCTGGCGTCCGAGGTCGCGGGCCGCCCGGTGCGCCTCGAGGTCGTGGACCCCGAGGACTGGATCGCCGGGCTGGTCGCCGTCGGCACGCCCGCCCACGTCGCGCGCTTCCTCCTGGGGCTCCCGCTCGCCGCGGCCGGCGGGTTCTTCGCGGACACCGACCCGCTCCTGGCCGAGCTCCTCGGCCGCGAGCCCGAGGGCGTCCGCGACCACCTCGCACGCGGCTGAACGGGCGATCTGGGCCCGGGCGATCCGGATGCGGGCGATCCGGCTCCGGGCGTCGGGCCGGTCTCACGACGGAGCCCCGGCCGCCGCGTCGCGAGGACGCGGTGCCGGGGCTCCGTCGTGCGGGCCGGGACCGGCCGGATCAGCTCGGCTCCAGCACCCGCTCCGGGACGGCCGGCGCGCCGGCGGAGGCGCCGACCGGCTCCACGGACGTGCGCACGTACCGCTCGTCCTGGATCGTGACGTGGTGCACGGGCCCGGTGATCGCGATCGCCGCCTCCGTCTCCCGCACGGCGCTCGACGGCCCCACCCACAGCTCCACCGCGCCCGGCTCGACGATGCGGCGGTACCGCGGGTCGGTGAAGGCGAGGCGGGTGGTGGGCACCTCGAACTGGACGCGCGCCGACTCGCCCGCGGCGAGGTCCAGCCGCAGGTAGCCGAGCAGCTGCGCGACGGGCCGCGTCACGCTGCCCTGCACGTCGCGGGCGTACAGCTGCACCACGTCGGTGCCGTCGCGGTCGCCCGTGTTGCGCACCTCGACGGTCGCCGTGAACGGCTCCCCCGCCCGCACCTCGCTCGCCACGACCGCGAGGCCGGCGCGCGCGAACGACGTGTACGAGAGGCCGTGCCCGAACGGGAGCACGGGCGTCGGATCGGCGCTCGTCACCTCCGACGGCCCGCCCAGGATCGGGTGCAGGTACGAGAACGGCTGCGCGCCCGCGGAGCGCGGGAGCGACACCGGCAGGCGGCCCGACGGTGACACCCGGCCGGAGAGCACGCCCGCGATCGCGGATCCGCCCTCCTCGCCCGGGAAGAACGCCTGCAGCACGGCCGCGGGGGCGGACTCGCCCTCGATCGCCCACGCCACCGCGTACGGCCGGCCGGTGAGCAGCACCATGACCACGGGGGTCCCGGTGGCCTGGATCGCCTCCACCAGCTCGCGTTGCACGCCCGGCAGGTCGAGGCTCTCGACGTCGTTGCCCTCGCCGACCGTGCCGCGGCCGAACAGGCCCGCCCGGTCGCCGACGACCACGACCGCGAGGTCGGCGCGGCAGGCCGCGTCGACGGCGGCCTCGAAGCCGGAGCGGTCGTCGCCCTCCACCTCGGCGCCGGCCACGAGCAGCAGCTCGCTGTCGGGCAGCTCGCTGCGCAGCGCCTCGGCCACGGTCGGGATCGCGAACCCGAGCGGCGTGCCCGGGTGGTGCGCGAGCACGTGGTTGGCGAACGAGTAGCAGCCCATGAGCGCCTCGGCGCTGTCGGCGTTGGGGCCGATCAGCGCGATGCGGCGCGGCGCGGGCCGGTCGGCCGACGCGAGCGGCAGCGTGCCGTCGTTCGCGAGCAGCACCACGGACTCCTCCGCGAGGCGGCGCGCGACGTCCCGGTGGGCCGGGGTGTCGAGGTCGATGCTCGTGGGCGGCGCGTCGAAGGTCGCGTCGAGCAGGCCCAGCTCCTCCTTCTCGTCGAGCACGCGGAGCACCGCGCGGTCGACGAGCGAGCTCGTCGGCGAGCCCGGCGCGGATCCGCTCGGCCAGCGGCGCGAGGTACGCGTCGCCGGTGGGCAGCTCCACGTCGATGCCGGCCGCGAGCGCGAGCTCCGCCGCCTCGCCGCGATCGCCCGCGACGGCGTGCATCACCTGGAGGAACGCGACGGAGAAGTAGTCGGAGACGACGACCCCGTCGAAGCCCCAGCGGCCGCGGAGCACGTCGGTGAGGTACTCGGGGGTGGCCTCCGACGGGCGCGCCGTCGATCTCCGCATACGAGTTCATGACCGAGCGCACGCCGCCGTCGAGCACCGCCATCTCGAAGGGCGGCAGCAGCACGTCCTCCACGAAGCGCGGGCCCACGTGCACGGGCGCGTGGTTGCGCCCGGACTGCGACGCCGAGTAGCCGACGAAGTGCTTGAGCGTGGCGTGGATCCCCGCGCCCTGCAGCCCCTTCACGTACGCGGTGCCGATGGTGCCGACCACGTACGGGTCCTCGGCGATGCACTCGTCGACGCGACCCCAGCGGGCGTCGCGGATCACGTCGAGCACGGGCGCGAGGCCCTGGTGCACGCCGAGCTCCCGCATCGACCCGCCGATGAGGCCCGCCATCTCCTCGACGAGGCCTGGGTCGAAGGACGCGCCCCACGCGAGCGGCGTGGGGAACGTGGCGGCCTGCCACGCGGCGAGCCCGGTGAGGCACTCCTCGTGCACGAGCGCCGGGATCCCGAGCCGCGTCTCCGTCTGGAGCCGCCTCTGCTCGGCCCACAGCCACGACGCGCGCTCCACGGGATCCACCGGCCGCGTGCCGTACACGCGGGTGAGGTGCCCGAGGCCGTGCTCGGTGGCCTCCTCGTAGCGCCCGGTCGTGGCCATCTCGCCCTGCATTGGCGCGACGACCTCGCCGCCCTGGTCGACCCAGTAGCCGACGATCTGCGCGAGCTTCTCCTCGAGGGTCATGCGCGCGTGCAGCTCGCGCACGCGCTCCGACACCCGGGGCAGCTCCACGGCGCCGGGCGCCGGCGCCTCCGCGCCGGTCATCCCTTCACCGCGCCGGTGAGGCCGCCGACGATGCGGCGCTCGAAGACGGAGAAGAACACGAGCGCGGGGATCATCGACAGCGACGTGAACGCGAGCACCTTGGCCGTGTCGACCGAGTACTGCGACGAGAACGACTGCACGCCGAGCGGCAGCGTGTAGATCGACGCGTCGCTGAGGAGGAACAGGGGCAGCAGGTAGCTGTTCCAGCTGCCGATGAACGCGAGGATCCCGACCGTGATGACGCCGGGCATCGACAGCCGGACGACCATGCGGAAGAAGAACCCGAGGCGGCTGCACCCGTCGATGAACGCGGCCTCCTGGATCTCGTCCGGGATCGCCCGCAGGAACGGCACCAGGATGATGATCGTCGTCGGCAGCGCGAACGCGATCTGCGGGAGGATGATCCCCGGCAGCGAGTTCGTGAGGCCGAGCGAGCGGATCACGATGTACAGCGGCGTGATCGCCACGGTGATGGGGAACATGAGCCCCGACGCGAAGAGCGCGTAGAGCGCCCCCCGGCCGAAGAACGTGTACCGGGCCAGCACGTAGCTCGCCATGAGGCCGAGCACGACCGCGCCGACCGTGGTGCCGATCGCGGCGATGAGCGAGTTGCCCACCTGGCGCCAGAACATGGAGCCGCGTGAGGACGTCGACGTAGTTCTGGATCTGCCACGGCGACGGGAAGCCCGCCGGGTCGGTCGTGATCTGCGCGTTCGTGCGGAACCCGCCGAGGATGATGTACGCCACCGGCGTCAGCATCAGGGCGATGAGCACGACCGCGACGAGGTACGGGATCGGGTTGCTCCCCTGCCCCGGCGTCTTCGCCCGCTGGGGCTTCGGCGCCTTGGCCGAGTAGGCGGGATCCAGGTCCGCGTTGCGCGGAGCGGCGGTGACGACGGTCACTTCTTCTTCCTTCCCGTGCCCGTGAGGGCGCCGGCGGTGTCGCGGTTGAGCACGAACCGCTGGTAGACGAGCGCGACGACCAGGGAGACGAGGAACAGCACCACGGCGACGGCGTTGCCGTACCCGTAGTTGCCGGATCCGCGCCCGTTGGCCACGAGGTACGTGGCCATGGTCGAGGTGCCCGCGGTGGCCGAGATGTACTGGCCCCAGATGATGTAGACGAGGTCGAACAGCTGCAGCGAGCCGATGATCGACAGGAACGCCCAGATGCGCAGCGTCGGCGCGAGCAGCGGCAGGGTGATGCGCCGCTGGATCTGCCAGTACGACGCGCCGTCGATGGCGGCCGCCTCGGAGAGCTCCTCGGGGATGCCCTGGAGGCCGGCGAGGAAGAGGATCACGGCGAAGCCGATGTACTTCCACGTGATGATCGTCATGAGCGACCAGATGGCGATGTCGGGGTTGGCGAGCCAGTCCTGCTGGAGGTCCGCCAGGCCGACGTTCGCGAGGAAGCCGTTGAGGGCGCCGGAGCCCTGGAGCATGAGGCTCCAGCCGGTGCCGACGACGACCTCGGAGATGACGTACGGCACGAAGATCAGCACGCGGATGATCGACTGGCCGCGCAGCTTCCGGTTCAGCAGCAGCGCCACGAGGATCGCGACCGGGCCCTGCAGCACGAGCGACAGCACCACGATCACGGCGTTGTGCATCAGCGCCTCGTGGAACGTGGGGTCCTGGAGGATCGTGATGTAGTTCCGGAATCCCACGAAGACGGTGGGCGGGCCGAAGCCCTGCCAGCTGAAGAAGCCGTAGTAGGCCGCCATCACCACGGGGTAGATGACGAAGCCCAGGAAGAAGAGGAGGGCCGGGCCCACGAGGATCAGGACCTCGAGGCGACCGGTCCAGCCGAGGCCGCGGCGTCGCGCACGCACCGCCGAGGGCGGCGTCGTCGCGACGCCGCCCTCGGGGTGTGCAGGATCAGCCGCGGGACGCTGCTCGTCGAGCGAGCTCTCGCGGATCGTCATGTCGGGTCGCCTAGGCCTTCTTGGCGGCGTCGCCGACGGTCTGGATGAGCTTCTCCGGGCTGCCGTCGCCCGCCATGAGGTCGACGACGCCGACGTTCATCGCGTTGCCGACGTTCAGGCCGTAGACCGTGTCGAGCCACTGGGAGACGTAGGGCGCGTCGTTGTACGCCGCGAGGATCTCCTGGAGGTACGGCTCGGTGACCGCGGTCTGCGCCTCGGTGTTCACGGGCGGGGCGTTGAAGGCCGCGTAGTACTCCTTCTGCACGTCGGCGGTGCCGATGTAGTTGAGGAAGTCGACGCACTCCTTCGGCGCCTGCGCGGAGCAGGAGTAGCCGTCGATGCCGCCCATGATCGAGCCCGCCTCGCCCTCGCCGCCCGAGATCTCGGGGAAGGGGAACCAGGACAGGTCGGCCAGCGGCTTCTGGTCGGGGGTGAGGCCCGCGATGACTCCCGGGTCCCAGGCGCCCATGAGCTCCATGGCGGCCTGCTTGTTGGCGATGAGGCCGGCCGAGCTGCCGGCGCCCTGCTGCGCCGCCGTGGTGAGGAAGCCGTCGTTGAACGGCTCGGTGTCGACGAGGGCCTGCACGTCCTCGCCCGCCGCGATCCAGCACTCGTCGCTGAAGTCCTTGTCCGTCGCCGCCTTCTCGAGCGTCGCGGAGGAGCACTCGCGGAGCGCGAAGTTGAAGTACCAGTGCGCGGCGGGCCACGCGTCCTTGGCGCCGAGGGCGATGGGCGCGACGCCCGAGCCCTTCAGCTTCTCGACGGCGGCGTCGAGCTCGTCCATGGTCGTCGGCGTCTCCGTGATGCCGGCGGCCGCGAAGAGGTCCTGGCTGTAGAAGATGCCGCTGGGGAGCACGGCGACGGGCATGGCGTACGCCTTGCCGTCGATGGAGTTCGCGTCGAACGCGCCCTGCGAGATCTCGGCCTTCACGTCGGCGGAGATGCCGTCGGTGATGTCCATGACCTGGCCCGCGGCGACCGTGGCGGCGAGCTTGCCGCCACCGCGCTGCAGGAAGATGTCGGGCGCGTCGCCCGAGTTGAGGGCGGTCTGCAGCTTGCCGTCGAGGTCCTCGTTCTGGATCGACGTGGCCGTGACCGTGACGCCCGGGTTCGCGGCGTTGAAGTCCGCCGTGGTCTTCTCCCAGAACGCCTTGCCCGGGCCGGTGGTGGAGTTCTGCCACAGCGTCATCTCGACGGGGCCGCCGTCGTCGCTGCCGGAGCCGCCGCCGCTGCAGCCGGTGAGGGCGAGCGCCCCCACGAGCAGGGCCGCGGATCCCGTGAGGATCTTCCGTGCCTTCATGTTGTCCAACCTGTCCTCTTCATTGAGCGCACCCTGGCGGGTGTCGGGGGGGGTGTCGTGCTCGTGCGCGGCCGGATGCTGTGGGGCCGCGGCACGTCCCGGATCCGCGCCGGAGACGGTCGCGACGCCGCGTCCATGCGGTGCCGCGACCTCCTGACGGGGGCCGGTCGTGACAGTGTCGGCCGCGCTCCGCAGAATCGTCAAACGTTTTCGAAATCCTTTTCCTGCAGGCGTAGGGTCCACTGCATGACCCGCCGCCCCACGATCCACGACGTCGCCGCTGCCGCCGGCGTCTCGGTGTCGACCGTCTCCAAGGCCGTCAACGGCCGGTACGGGATCTCCGCCGAGACCTCCCGCCGCGTCATGGAGGTCGTCGAGCGCCTCGGCTACGAGTCGAGCCTCGTCGCGAGCAGCATGCGCTCCCACCGCACCGGCGTGATCGGCGTCCTGGTGGCCGACTTCGAGCCGTTCAGCGCCGAGATCCTCAAGGGCGTGAGCGCCGCGCTCCGCCGCTCGCGCTACGACCTGCTGGCGTACAGCGGCTCGCGCCAGGCCGACGGAGCCGGGTGGGAGCGCCGGTCGCTGAGCCGCCTGAGCGGCACGCTCATCGACGGCGCGATCATGGTCACGCCGACCGTGGTGACCGCGTCCACCGAGATCCCCGTCGTCTCGATCGACCCGCACACCGGGCCCGCCGACCTGCCGAGCGTCGAGTCGGACAGCCTGGGCGGCGCGCTCCAGGCCACCCGGCACCTCCTGGAGCTCGGGCACCGGCGGATCGGCTTCCTCGCCGGCCGCCCCGACCTCCGCTCGGCGAGCCTCCGCGAGGCCGGGTACCGGCGCGCCCTGCAGGACGCGGGCATCGCCTTCGACCCGGCGCTCGTGCGCTCGGGCCTGTTCCTCACGGCACCGGCGCGGGAGCCCGCGCGGGCCCTCCTGTCGATGCCGGACCGCCCGACCGCGATCTTCGCCGCCAACGACCTCTCGGGCATCGCGATCCTCCAGGTGGCGGCGGAGCTGGGCATCCGCGTGCCCGAGGACCTCTCCGTCATCGGCTTCGACGACATCCCCGAGGCGTCGCAGATGACGCCGCCGCTCACCACGATCCGCCAGCCGATGCAGCGACTCGGCACCACCGCTGTGGACCTGCTCATGTCGCTCATGGGCGGCACCGAGCCCGACGCCATGCGGGTGCAGCTGCCCACCCGGCTCGTCCGACGGGCGACGACCGCGCCGGCCCCGCGGCGCTGATCCGGCCCGGCAGACCTGTCAGGCTCGACGCATGGGAGACGACGACGACCGGGCCGCGCCGCGCCGCGCGAGGATCGGAAGGGCACTAGGCCGGCGTGGATGCGGCGGCTCACGCCGGCGGAGATACGGGACCAGGAGGACTTCCAGGACCAGAACGCGATCGTGAAGTTCTACGCGGTGATCCCGCTCATGGTGGTGGCGGTCTTCCTCCCGGCGGGTCCGATCCGCGGCATCTGGATCGCCCTGGTGATCGTGGGGTACGTGGTCTGGGGCGTGAGGAAGGTGATGCGGTCGTCGCGGAAGCGCACGGCGGACGAGGCGGGACGGGCCGCGCCATCGGAGAGCGGCGAGGATCGACCCTCGAGCGCCGCGCCCGGGGACTGACTCCCGGCCTGACAGGCTGGGTCCATGGACCACGACGACTGGGACGCCCGGGTCGCCGCCTTCTGGGCGGCCGCCGACGACGAGCGCGCGGACGAGACCGTCGCCGCGATGCGGGAGCTGGTCGCGGAGCGCCCGGCCGGGGATCCGCGGGCGCTCTTCGAGCTGGCGTGCGCGCACGACCTCGTGGGCCGCGAGGCGGAGGCCGTGCCGCTGTACCGGGCGGCGATCGCGGGCGGCCTGGATGCCGGGCACCGTCCGCTCGCGGTGATCCAGCTCGCGAGCTCGCTGCGGAACGTCGGCGAGGCCGCGGAGGCCGTCGACCTCCTGGAGGCGCTGCCCGACGACGAGCACGCGCCGGGACGCGACGCGTTCCTCGCGCTCGCGCTGCACGACGCGGGACGCCCGACGGAGGCGCTGGCCGTCGCGCTCCGACGGCTCGCGCCCACGCTGCCGGCGTACGGCCGGGCGGTCGCGGCCTACGCGGACGAGCTCGCGGAGCGCGCCAGCGGCGGAGGCAGCGACAGCGACGACGGCAGCGACGCACGATCCGACCTGCCAGGCTGAACGCGTGGACGCCCGACTCCCCTACCTCCTCGCCCTGCCCGTGCTGCTGCTCGGCGGGCTCGCCCTGCTGCGCACCGGGCACATCGTGCTGGGCGTGGTGGCGCTCGTGCTCCTGGCCGTGGTGATCGTCCTCGCGCGCCGCACCCAGAGGGCGGACATGGCGCGGGACGCAGGGCCGCGCACGCGGACGACGCGGAGGCCGCCGGCCCGGACGCCCCGCCCCGCGACCCCGCGGCCGGCTAGGAGCCGGGCGTCGCGCGCGCCGGGTCGACCGGGGTCGCGCCGGACGCCGCGGGGGCGCCGTCGGGATCGGCGTCCGCCGCGTCCGCCTCGGCCTTCTTCGCGCGGGCCAGCCGGATCGCCGCGCGGCCCCGACGGCAGCGAGATGCGGCCACCGAGATGACGACGACCGTGATGATCCCCGCCGCGACCAGCAGAGCCTGCACGCTGAACACGTCGGCGAGGGGGCCGAACGCGACCGCGCCGATCGGGGTCGCGAGCGCCATGACGATGCCGACGTAGCTGAACACCCGGCCGTGCCGGTCTCGGGCGCGACCGTCTCCTGCACGAGCGTCATGAAGGGAGCCGAGAACAGCGGCACGAACAGGCCGATGGCGAACATGAAGCCGTAGAACACCCAGAGGTTGGGGCTGAGGCCGAGGCCCGCCGTGAAGACCGCGAAGCCGAAGCAGCTCACGAGGATCAGCGTCATGCGGTCGGACTTCGCGACCAGGGTCGACACGAGCGCGCCGCCGCGCCCAGCATCCCGACGCTGAAGGCGATCTCGAGCACCGTCACCATCCACACCTCGGTGCCGTAGGTGCGGGCCACGAGCAGCGGCGTGATGAACGACGGCGCCACCGTGAGCAGGAAGATGATCGCGAATACCACCAGCAGCCAGCGGACGACCGGGTTGCCGCCGATGTAGCGGATCCCCTCCACGAGGTCCTCGCGGTACGTCGAGGTCTTGTCGGCGATCGAGGCGAGCGTCGGCACGGCCACCGACAGCAGGAACGCGATGCCGATGGCGGCCGTGATCGCGTCGACGAAGAACAGCGGCACGAGGCCGATACGCGGCGAAGATCGCGCCCGACGCCGCGGGCGCGAGCAGGGCCATGGCCGACTGGATGGTGCCGAAGATCCCGTTGACGCGCAGCAGCTGCTCGGGCGGCACGATCTGCGGGATCATCGCCTGCACCGCGGGCGTCTGGAACCCGGCGCCGACCGAGCGGACGGCCACGGCGAGCAGGATGATCCAGAGGTCGGTGACCCCGTTCATCATCAGCAGGGCGAGCGCGAGCGTGACCACGGCGATGGTGCTGTCGGACGCGATGACCAGCGCCCGCCGGTTCATGCGGTCGGCGAGCGTGCCGCCGAAGATGGAGACGATCCCCTGCGGCAGGAACGCGCAGACGGCGTAGAGCGCGATCGCGAGGCCCGAGCGGGTCTCGAACGTGACGTACCACATGACCGCGTACTGGACGAGCATCGAGCCGAACAGCGACACCGTCTGACCGCTGAGGAACAGCGTGGCGTTGCGCTTCCACCGGGCGGCGACGACGGCCGCGTCGGCGGCGGCAGCCGCGTCGGCGGCGCTCATTGCGCTCGTGCTCGTGCTCGACAGGTCGGCCTGCCCTGCCGGGTGGCTCATCGGATCCTCGCCTGCTCTGTTTCCTCGGGTGCGGAGGCCACCAGGCTAGGGCGCGCCGAGGTGGAACGCGCCAGGGGCGGCCGAGGGGAGCGCGCGCTCAGCGATCCCGACGCGGCGCGGGCCGGGTGCTCGACGTCCGAGACGGTGGGCTGCGCGAGGCCCGAGATGCTGCCCACGTCGCGCTGCGACAGGCCGCTGGCCCGCCGCGCCGCCTGGATCACCTGTCCGATGGACGTGGCACCGCCTCCTCCCGTGATGACGCGCACGCCATCACGATGCGGCGGCGCGCGGACTGGAGGTCGCGGCTCGCCAGCACCACGTCGGAGTCGGAGGGCGTGATCTCGACCGACCGGATGCGGTCGATGGGGATGCTCGACGTGGCTGCCAGCTGCTTCGCCTCCGCCTCGCCCGCACCCCACGACGCCACGACGGTGCGGGTGCCGTCCTGCGCGATCGCGACGAGGTCGTAGGCGCCGAGCCCCGCACCGCCGCCCGCGTACTCGCAGCTCCAGTCGAAGCGCGTGCCGTAGGGCTTCTCGGTGACGGCGAGCTGCGCGGTCACCGCGTCGTCGAGCTCGGAGCGCATGCTCACGGCGTCGGCGGGCAGGCCGTCGGCGGGGTCCGCGGTCGCGGTCACGGCAGGGGTCGGATCCGCGACCGGCACGCTGACGCCGTCCCGGAGCGCGGAACCGAGGGCGGCGCCGCCCGCGAGGAGCGCGACGGCCGCGGCGGCGAGGACCCAGCCGCCCATGCGGCGCGTGAGCGGCAGGCCGACCGGACGGGTCCGCGGGCGGCGGCGGCGCAGCGGCACGCGATGCGACGTCGGTAGGGGCGCGGGCGCGGGCAGCGCCGCCTCGCCCTGCGGCTCGGGTGCGTGCGGGGTCGCGGCAGGCGCGTCGGGCTCGTCCATGAGCGCGAGCGCGTCCTCCACGGGCAGCATCCGCAGCACCCCGGGCAGCCCGGAGAGCTCCGCGAGGGAGCGCATGCACGCGTCGCAGCCCTCGAGGTGGGCCTCGAAGAGCGCGCGGTCGGTGGCGCTCAGGCTGCCGAGCACGTAGGCGGCATCCCACTCGTGGATGTCGGCGGCACGGTCGTTCATCGGGTGACTCCTCGTTCCTGCAGGGCGAGCCGGAGCGCCTTGAGCGCGTAGTGGAGGCGGGACTTGATCGTGCCCGGAGGGACGCCCTCGCGTTCGGCGGTCTCCGCGACGCTGCGTCCCAGGTGGTAGCAGCTGACGACCGCGCGGCGGTGCTCGGGCGAGAGCGACGCGAGGGCCTCGGCCACGAGCAGGCGGTCGATGATGGCGTCGGACGCGTCGGCGACGGGATCCTCCGGCAGGGTGTCCGTCGGCGTCTCGCGGCCGCGCCAGGCGCTGCGCCGGTCGTCGATCACGAGGTTCCGCACCACGGTGAAGAGCCAGCGGCGGGCCGACTCGTCGTCCTCCGCGAGGATCGCGGGCGACCGCCAGGCCCGCAGCAGCGCCTCCTGCACGACGTCCTCGGCGAGCGCCGGATCCCCCGTGAGCCGCAGCGCGTACCGCTGGAGCGCCGGCGCATGCGCGTCGTGCAGCGCCCGCATCCGGGCCGTGCTCTCCGTGGTCATCCGTGCCTCCTCCCTCCACGACGAGATGGACGGCCGGAAGGTTCACCGCTCGCGGGAATCATCCCAGGTGGACATCGCGGATCCCCTGTCCCGCCATCGCGCCGTCGCGACCTGCCGGAGCCGGATCAGCCCGGGAACGCCTGGTCGTACAGCGCCGGAGCTCGGGTCCGTCGACGCCGGTGAGGCCGCAGGAGGCGACGCGCCCGTCCGACGCGGCGACGAGGTAGGTCGTGCCGTCGGCGAAGACCGGCGCGGCGCCGTCCACCACGTCGTCCGGGTCACCCTGCGACACGGCGACCGTCTCGGACGGCTCCCCCGCGTACACGCGCTCGACGCGGATCGTCGCGGTGCCGCCCTCCACGCTCTCGACCGTCCCGCGGAAGGCGAGGGTCGCCGCGGCGGCGAGGCCCTCGGGCGTGATGACGGCGCAGCTGTCGGCGAGCCCGCCCGACGCGTCGACCGTCAGGCGGGTGCCGTCCCCGTCGCCCCGCGGCAGCACCACGACCACGACGACGAGGGCGACCGCGGCGAGGACGGCGCCGAGGACCAGCGGCCGACGCGTCGGCCGCTGGCGCCGGCGGTCCGACCCGCCGCCGGGTGGTGCTCCGCGGCGTCCGGTCGTGCGGGTGGTCTCGTCCATGGCGTGCTCCTCCAGCTCGGCGCGCTGCCCGGGTGACAGCGGCGCGAGGTGCGGGGCTGGGTCGGCGGCGCGCAGCAGGCGGTCGATCCCCGCGTCGGGCTCCCCCGACGCGTCGGATGCGTCGTGTCGTGTCGTCATCGGCCCGTCCCTCCCCTCTCCTCGTCATGTCCGCCTCGTGCCTCGATCTTCCGGATCCCGTCCGCGAGCCTCCGACGCGCCCGGTGCAGCCGGATCGAGACCGCGTTGGGCGTGATGCCGAGCACGCGGGCGATGTCGGTCACGGCCAGCGCGTCCCACGCGTGCAGGCGCCAGGACCTCGGCATCGGCCTCGCGCAGGAGCCCGAGCGCCTCCCGCACCATCTCGACGCGGGAATCGCCGTCGTCGGCGGGCGGCGCCTCCGTCGGCGGGTCGACCGTGACGATCCGCGCGACGAGCCGCTCCTGGCGGCGCAGCGAGCGCAGGGCGTTCCGCAGCTGCAGCCGAGCGACGCCGATCGCGTAGGGGATCTCCTCGCCGTCCGGCACGTCCGGGAGCCGGCGCCACAGCACGACGAGCGTCTCGCTCAGCACGTCCTCGGCGGTCGGCGCGTCCGCGCGCCGGGCGAGGTACCGGCGCACCGGCTCCAGCACCTCGCGCACGACGGCCTCGAAGCGGGCGCGGGATCCGGGGTCGGGCATGTCCACTCCTCCGCATGTCCGGCACCGGCTCGGGTCTTTCCGATCCGCCGGCAGGTCGAGGGTCCCAGGGCCGCATCGGCACCGACAGGTCACGGCGCGGAGCGGACACGCGCCGCCAGGATGCGGAGCGGGCGGACCGGCCGAACCTGGCAGGAACCTGAACGCGTGAACGTTCTCCGCGGCTGGCCCGTCGTCCCTGATGTCGGCGCAGTCCCTCGCGGCGACCAGATGAGCACCATCCGGATCAGGAGACCCCCATGCAGAAGAAGACCAAGATCATCCTCGGCACGAGCGCGGCCGTGGTCGTCGTGCTCGGCGTCACCGCCGCCGTGGCCCCGGCATCTGCCGGGACGTCATCGTCGGCGCCCCCGCCGCCGCCCCGTCCGTGTCGGCCGCCCCCGCCGACTCCACGCTCGACACGAGCGACCTGTCGGGCGACTGGGCCATCGGCACCGGCAGCACCGCCGGCTACCGCGTGGACGAGGTGCTGAACGGCACCGACGTGACCGTCGTCGGCACCACCGAGGACGTGACCGGCACCATCACGGTAGACGGGTCCACCCTCTCGGCCGCGACCGTGACGGTCGACGTCGCGAGCATCGCCACCGACCAGCCGCCGCGCGACTCGTACTTCCGCGATGAGGCCATGCAGGTCTCGCAGTTCCGGACGCGACCTTCACGCTGACGCAGCCGATCGACGCGGCCGTCCCCGCGAGCGGCGAGGTCGCGACCGTCGACGCGACCGGCGAGCTGACCATGCACGGCGTCACCCAGACGGTCACCGTCCCGCTGCAGGCCGCGCTCTCGGGCGACGGCGTGCAGGTGAGCGGATCCATCCCGGTCACCTTCTCCGACTACGGCGTCGAGGCGCCGGACCTCGGCTTCGTGAGCGTCGAGGACCAGGGCACCGTGAGTTTCCTGGTGAAGGCCACGCCGACGAACTAGCCCGGTCCGCACGACAGGGAGGGGAGGAGCGCTGCGGCGCTCCTCCCCTCCGTCGTCCCGGATCGGACTGCTACTCGTCGTCCATGGTGGTCGCGAAGCGACGGAACTCGCCGCGCTCCACGTGCGGTACACCCACAGCGCGTCCGCGAGCACCTCCGGTCCTTCCTCGGGTGGCCCGGCCGGATCGAGCCGGGGATGATGAGCTGGCCCACGTGGATCCCGTCGCCCGCGAGCGCCTCGTGGATCATCTGCCCGTAGGCGGTCTCGCCCGCGAACCCGATGGAGGTGCCGGCGAACTTCGGCAGCGGCTGGACCGCCGTGCCGCCGTTGACGAAGGAGCCGTGCCCCGGCCGAGGACGCGCATGCCCTGCAGCACCTGGTGCACGGCGGCGACGGGAGCCTGGATGGAGAACTCGAACGCGCCGACCAGGTCGCCGGGCGTGGTCTCCAGCACGGGACGCAGGAACTCCTTCTGCGGGAGCGGGCTGTACTGCAGCACCTCGACGGGTCCGAGGTCCTGCGCGGCACGGTCGAGCGCGGCGGCGAGCGCCACGTGGTCGCGCACGTTGGCGGCGTAGCCGCGCGCGGTGATCCCCTCCTCGGACAGCGTGCGCGAGGTCGTCGACGCGCTCCTGGCTGCGCGAGACGAGCGCGACGGCGAAGCCCTCGGCTCCGAAGCGGCGGGCGACGGCGGCTCCGAGGCCGGTGCCGGCCCCCACGATGGCGATGGTGGTCATGGTTCTCCTCCTGATGGTGGATCGGGACCTCCGCGACGGGTGCGCCCGGGGTGCGTCCTCTCGACGCTAGGCCGTCCGGGCGCCGGCGACGGCGTCGATCCGCCCCGGCGGGGCTGGCGTGGCGGGATGCAGCTGACGCCCGGGCTCGCCGCGCAGCTGGCACGCGTCCCACGGACGCACGGCGGCCTCGTCGCGCCGTGCCGCGTGACACTCCGGTCGGGCCGCGTCCGGGACCGGGTCCTCATCGGCGAGCGCGCCGCCCTCATACCGGCTCCCCTACGAGGGCTAGGCCGCCGCGGGCAGGCTGTCGGCGTCAGCCGGCCAGCGCCGCCGCGAGCACGGCGCGCGCCGCATCGCGGGCCGCCTCGAAGGGGCGCCCGAAGGTGCCCATGCCGAGCGTGACGAGGGCGCCCTCGTAGAGGAGCATCAGCGTCCGTGCCGTGCCGGCGGGATCCGGGGCGCCGGCCTCCCGGCACAGGTCGCGGACCAGCTCGAGGAGCCACGCCTTCTGGCGCATCGTCTCGGGGAGCACGTCGTGGCCGTCGTCCTCGTCGCCCAGGTCGCCCGCGCCGAGCTCCGCGCGGGCGTTGATCGCGCTGCAGCCCTTGGGCGTGTTGGCGTCGGCCCAGGTGATCGCGGCGTCGAACACCGCGAGCACGCGGTCCGCCCGGCTCGGGCATGCGCGCGAGGCGCACCACGGTGCTCGCGCCAGCGCGCGTCCCGGTGCTGGAGGTAGGCGACGACGAGCTGCTCCTTCGACCCGAAGCGGTGGATAGATCGTCTTCTTCGTGACGCCGGCCGCCGCCGCGATCGCGTCGACGCCGACCACGTGGATCCCCCGCGCATAGAAGAGCTCGGACGCGGCGTCGAGCACGCGCCGGGCGCCGGGGGTCAGCGGGGCGAGGTCGGGGACGGGCGTGATCACCCGATCAATATACCGGTCTGTATAGTCGAGTCCCATGATGAGTAGACAGATCGGTATACCGAATCGAATGGTGACGGCGGCGGCGGCTGCGGGGCTTCGTCCTCGCCTGGAGCTCGGGGTTCCTCATCGCGGCCGTCGGCACGGTGGAGGTGCCCGCGACGACGCTGCTGCTCTGGCGGTTCGCGCCGCTCGCCGTCGCCCTCGTCGCGCTCGTCGCCGTGACGGGCGCGGCGCGCGGGGTGCCGCTGAGGACGCTCGGACGGCAGGCGCTCATCGGCTCCTTCGCCCAGCTCGGGTACTGCGCGTTCGTCTACGCCGCGATCGGCGCGGGCATCGCGACCGGCACGACCGCGCTCATCGACGCGGTTCAGCCGCTCGTGGTCGCGACGCTCGTCGGCCCGCTGCTCGGGTTGCGCATCCGCGCCCGCGCAGTGGGGCGGGCTCGCGCTGGCGCCGTGCGCATGGTGCTGGTCGGTGCGGGTGAGCAGAGCGGGGGCGGCGGATGCGGATCCGGTCTCCTACCTGCTCCCGGCCGCGGCCATGGCGTGCCTGGTCGCCGGCACGTTCCTCGAGCGCCGCTCGTCCGGACGCCCGCCGGTGCTCGTGACCCTCACCGTGCACGTCGTGGTCACCGCGGTCGCGCTGGCGATCGCCACCGCCGCTACCGGCACGCTGGCGCCCCCGGCGGATCCCGTGTTCTGGATCACCGCCGTCCTCGCCGCGCTCGCGCCGACGCTGGCGGCATACGGGCTCTACTGGTGGCTGCTCGAGCGGGTCGGCATCACGGCGCTCAACGCGCTGCTGTTCCTCGTCGCGCCGACGACCGCGGCCGCGGGGGCGCTGCTGCTCGGCGGGCGGATCACGCTGGTGACGCTCGCGGGCTTCGCGCTGTGCGGGGCGGGCGTCGCGATCGTGCTCGTCATGGACGCGACCCGCGGCGCGACGCGAGGCGCTGCCCGCGGCATCGCCCGCGGCGCGACCCGCGCACGGCCGGGAGCCGTCAGCCCCAGCGGCAGCGTGCCGTCGATGCGGCCGCCGGTGGCGGCCCAGGGCCGGGACGACGAGGTCGACGCGGTAGGAGAGGAGCGGCGAACCGGCGGGCAGCTCCGGGAAGTCCGCCGTGAACGAGAAGGTGCCGTCGGCGCCCACCGGACCCCGTGCCGTGGGCCGCCCGGCGGACGGCCGCGCCGGTCGCCGGGTCCGGCGCCGAGTAGTGCACGACCACGAGGCCGCCCGGCGTCCCGGTGCCGGAGA
>NZ_CEEDAR010000003.1:0-38232 GCF_979252985.1 Clavibacter sp. AC415
CATGGCGTGCGGTGCTCATGGGGGTCTTCCCTTACGGCTCGACGGGGGCTTGCGGACTCGGACGAGCCTAGCGGTGGCGCGGCGTACCCTGGAGGGGATGGGGAGCGCGACGCTCCCCGAAGGACGCCATCCACGCATGCCAACAACGCAGCAGTCGGTCACCAGCCTCCCCCGGTCCCCCCAGGAGGATCGCCACGCCCGCATGGTGAAGTACACCATCGCCATGAGCATCCGCATGGTCTGCATCCTGTCCTGCCTCTTCCTGCAGGGCTGGTGGCTGGCCGTCGCCGCCATCGGCGCCATCGTCCTGCCGTACTTCGCCGTCATCCTCGCCAACGTGGGCGCCAACCAGGGCACCGCGGTGGAGCGGCCGGGCGGCGTCGTGGTCGTCTCGGCCCGCCACTCCGGCTTCCCGCCCACGGCGCCGACGTACACGCCCTCCGAGCCCTTCCGTGCGTCCGAGCCGTTCACGACGCCGGAGCCGTTCACCACGTACGAGACCGGGCGCGTGCCCGAGCCGCGTCCGTCCGACGGCCGACCCGCGACCGTGGGCGACGCGCCCGACACCCCGACCGGCGCGTGAGCGGGCTCGCCTCCTGGGGGCTCGGCGCCGCCGGTGCCGCGGACGTCGTCGAGTGCTCGCGCGCCGGCTGCCGCTCGGACGCCGGATGGCGCGTGGAGTGGCGGAATCCGCGCATCCACGCGGCCGACCGCGTGAAGACGTGGACGGCATGCGACGAGCACGTCGGCTTCCTCCGCGAGTTCCTCGCAGGACGGGACTTCCCCGTCCGTGTCGCCGCCATCGACTCTCCCGTCGAGGGGGCGATCGCGTGAACCGCTGGCGCTTCGTGCTCAATCGCCGCTGGGCCGGCTACCTCCTGGTGGCGGTCGTCTTCGCGATCGCCTGCGTGCTGCTCAGCCACTGGCAGTTCGCGCGCCGCGACGAGGCGCTGGCCGAGATCGCCAAGGTCGAGGACAACTGGGACAGCGCGCCCCTGCCCGTCGACCAGGTGCTGGGGGACACGGACGCGTACGTCGACACGCAGAAGTGGACGCCCGTCACCATGACGGGCACCTATCTGGTGGACGACCAGCTCCTGGCCCGGAACCGGCCGTTCAACGGCCAGCCGGGCTTCGAGGTCCTCACACCCCTGCGGCTCGATGATGGGCGGGTCTTCGTGGTCGACCGGGGATGGGTGCCCGTCGGCAACTCGCAGGACTCCCCGGACTCCGTGCCGGCACCGCCCGCGGGCGAGGTGACCGTCACGGCCCGGCTGAAGGCGGGCGAGCCGGAGCTCCCCGGGCGCTCCGCTCCCGAGGGGCAGATCGCGACGGTGCACCTGCCCGACATCGCGGAGCGCGTGGGGGCCCCGACGTTCACGGCCGCGTACGGGCTGCTGATCTCCGAGGATCCGGCACCCGCCGACGCGGCCCCGTTCGCGACGCCGCGTCCCACGGAGGACGAGGGCCCGCACCTCTCCTACGCCTTCCAGTGGATCGTCTTCGCGCTCATCGCGTTCGTGGGGCTGGGCGTCGCCGTCCGCAACGAGTACCGCATCATCAACGCCGACGATCCCGAGGAGCAGGACCGGGAGCGCGCGCGGCAGCTGAAGCGGGCGCGCAAGCAGCCGTCGGACGCCGACATCGAGGACCGCATCCTCGACGACGCGCATTGACAACACCCAGAACGGGCCGGGGGGTCCCGCTCGGTACCGGACGACGCGGTCCGCGGGCGTCAGGCCAGCTCGATGAGGTCCATGTAGTCCGGGCTCCAGTGGTCCTCGGTGCCGTCCGGCATGATGAGCACCCGCTCCGGATTCAGCGCCTCGACCGCGCCCGAGTCGTGGCTGACCAGGACCACCGCGCCCGATAGGTGTTGAGCGCACCGAGGATCTCCTCGCGGCTCGCGGGGTCCAGGTTGTTGGTGGGCTCGTCGAGCAGGAGCACGTTGGCGCCGGACACCACGATCATCGCCAGCGCCAGCCGCGTCTTCTCGCCGCCGGACAGCACCCCGGCGGGCTTGGCGGAGTCGTCGCCGGTGAAGAGGAACGAGCCGAGCACCCGCCGGGCCTCCATCTCGGAGATGTCCGGCGAGGAGGAGACCATGTTCTCCAGCACGCTGCGCTTCACGTCGATGGTCTCGTGCTCCTGCGCGTAGTAGCCGACCCGGAGACCGTGGCCGGGCTCGAGGCGCCCGGTGTCGGGCTGGTCGACGCCCGCGAGGATCCGCAGCAGGGTCGTCTTGCCCGCGCCGTTGAGCCCGAGGATCACGACCTTGCTGCCGCGGTCGATCGCGAGGTCCACGGCCGTGAAGATCTCGAGCGAGCCGTAGTTCTTGCTGAGGTCGCTCGCCATGAGCGGGGTGCGTCCGCACGCCACCGGCTCGGGGAAGCGCAGCTTCGCCACGCGGTCGACCGCGCGCACCTCCTCGAGGCCCGACAGCATCTTCTCCGCGCGCCGCACCATCTGGTGGGCGGCCGCCGCCTTCGACGCCTTGGCGCCGAACTTCGCGGCCTGCAGCTGGAGGACACCCGCCTTCTTCTCGACGTTGACGCGCTCCTTCTTGCGGCGCTCCTCGTCGGCGGCGCGCTGACGCTGGTAGTGCTTCCAGCCCATGTTGTAGATGTCGATGACCATGCGGTTCGCATCGAGGTAGAAGACGCGGTTCACGGTGTCGCCGACGAGCTCCACGTCGTGGCTGATCACGATGAGGCCGCCCTGGTAGCCCTTGAGGAACTCGCGGAGCCAGGTGACGCTGTCGGCGTCGAGGTGGTTGGTGGGCTCGTCGAGGAGCATCGTGTCGGCCCCCGAGAAGAGGATGCGCGCGAGCTCGATGCGGCGGCGCTGACCGCCGGAGAGGGTGCTGAGCGGCTGGTCGAGGATGCGGTCGGGCAGGCTGAGGTTGCTCGCGATGGACGCGGCCTCCGCCTCGGCCGCGTACCCGCCGAGGGCGACGAAGCGCTCCTCCAGGCGGCCGTAGTCCTTCATCGCCTTCGCCGAGACCTTCTCGTCGGTCGACGCCATGTCGAGCATCGCGCGCTGCATGTCGATCGAGAGCGTCCCGAGCCCGCGGGCGTCGAGGATGCGCGTGCGCGCCAGGTCCTCGGGGTTGCCGGAGCGCGGGTCCTGCGGGAGGTAGCCGATCTCGCCGGAGCGGTCGATGCGGCCGCCCGTGGGCTGGCCCTCCCCGGCGAGGATCTTCGTGAGCGTGGTCTTGCCGGCGCCGTTGCGGCCGACGAGCCCGATCTTGTCCCCGGGCTCACCCGGAACGAGACGTCCTCCATGAGGACGCGGGCGCCGACGCGCAGCTCCAGTTCGTGTACAGCGAGCACGGTGAGGGGTCCTTCTGATCAGCGGATGTCCCACGGTCCGTGGGAGGAGGGCGACCCGCAGCAGAGGGGGTCGAGCCCGGTCGGTCGCAGGGCGTCCATCGGACCCGACCGGTCCAGTGTACGAGACGGCGGCCCACGGGCTTCCCGCGTCGGGCTCGCACGCGACGACGGCCCCACCCGAGGGTGGGGCCGTCGTCGGCCGAGCGGTGCGGATCAGATGGAGAAGCCGAGGGCCCGCATCATGTCGCGGCCGTCGTCGGTGATCCGCTCCGGACCCCACGGCGGCATCCACACCCAGTTGATGCGGAACGCGGCGACGACGCCGTCGAGCGCCTCCGCCGTCTGCTCCTCGAGCACGTCGGTCAGCGGGCAGCCCGCCGACGTCAGCGTCATGTGGATGATGAGGGCGTCGTTCTCGTCGTCCCACGCGAGGTCGTAGATGAGGCCCAGGTCCACCACGTTGATCCCGAGCTCGGGATCCATGACGTCCTTGAGCGCCTCCTCGACCTCGTCGAACTTCTGCGGGGTGAGGGTGCTCTGCGTGCTCACGCGGTCACCGTGGTGGAGGGCGTCAGGAAGCGGTCGTAGCCCTCCTCCTCGAGGCGGTCGGCCAGCTCGCGGCCACCCTGCTCCGCGACGCGCCCGGCGACGAACACGTGGACGAAGTCGGGCTGGATGTAGCGGAGGATGCGCGTGTAGTGCGTGATGAGCAGGAGCCCGAGGCCCGTGTTCGCCTTCGCGCGGTTGACGCCCTCGGACACGATCTTGAGTGCGTCGACGTCGAGGCCGGAGTCGGTCTCGTCGAGCACGGCGAACTTGGGCTTCAGCAGCTCGAGCTGCAGGACCTCGTTGCGCTTCTTCTCGCCGCCGGAGAAGCCCTCGTTGACGTTGCGCTCCGCGAACGCCGGGTCCATCTTGAGCGCCGCCATGGAGGTGCGGACGTCCTTGATCCAGCCGCGGATGGCCGGCGCCTCGCCGTCGATCGCGGTCTTGGCCGTGCGCAGGAAGTTGGTCGTGGTGACGCCGGGGATCTCGACCGGGTACTGCATGGCGAGGAAGAGGCCCGCGCGGGCCGCTCGTCCACCGTCATGTCGAGGACCTCGACTCCGTCGAGCGTCACCGAGCCGGAGTCGACGTGGTACTTGGGGTGGCCTGCGATGGAGTACGCCAGCGTGGACTTGCCCGAGCCGTTGGGGCCCATGATCGCGTGGATCTCGCCCTCGTTGATCGTGAGGTCGACGCCCTTGAGGATCTGCTTGCGGCCCTGCTCGGTGTCGACGCTGACGTGCAGGTCGGAGATGGTGAGTGTTGACATCGGTGCGTTCCTCTAGCTCTTCGGGGTGGTGTCGATGTGGATGTCGCCGTCCACGATGGACACGGGGTAGACGGGGACGGGCTCGTAGGCCGGCAGAGTGCGCGGCTTGCCCGTCTCCAGGGAGAACTTGGACCCGTGGGCCCAGCACTCCAGGGTGTCGCCCTCGACGAAGCCCTCGGCCAGCGAGATGTCGCCGTGCGTGCAGGTGTCGCCGATGGCGTGCACCGTGCCCGAGGAGTCCTTGACGAGCGCGATGGCCAGGCCCTCGATCTCGATGCGGAGCGCCTCGTTCTCGCCGAGCTCGTCGACGGCGCAGATGCGGACCGCGGTCATCGTGCGACCGACCCGGTGCTCGCGCCGGGGCCCGTGGATGCGGAGAGCTCCGCCTCGATGGCGGACTGCAGCCGCTCCTCGAGCTCGGGGACGCCGATCTGCTGGACGATCTCGCTCAGGAAGCCGCGCACGACGAGGCGGCGCGCCTCCTCCTCCGTGATCCCGCGGGCCTGCAGGTAGAACAGCTGCTCGTCGTCGAACCGGCCCGTGGCGCTCGCGTGCCCGGCACCGGCGATGTCGCCGGTCTCGATCTCGAGGTTCGGCACCGAGTCGGCGCGCGTGCCGTCCGTGAGGACCAGGTTGCGGTTCTGCTCGTAGCTGTCCGTGCCCGGGGCGGAGCGCCGGATGAGGACGTCGCCGATCCAGACCGTGCGCGCGCCGGCGCCCTGGAGGGCGCCCTTGTAGGTGACCCGGCTGCGGGTGTTGGGCGCGTCGTGGTCCACGTACACCTGCTGCTCGAGGTGCTGGCCCGCGTCGGCGAAGTAGACGCCGAGCAGCTCGCCGTCGGCGCCCTCGTTCGAGAGGTGCGCGGAGGGGTTGACCCGCACGATGGACCCGCCGAGCGTCACCACCACGTGCTTGAGCTTCGCGTCGCGGCCGACGACGGCCTGGTGCGCGGCCAGGTGGCGGGCCTCGTCGTCCCACTGCTGGACGGTGACGACGGTCAGCTCCGCCTGGTCGCCCACGACGATCTCGACGTTCTCGGCGAGCGACGCGGATCCGGCGTTGTCGAGGATGACGACGCCGCGGCTGAAGGGCGCGGCCGTGATGAGGGTGTGCGCGGCGCGCGGAGCCGAGCCCAGCTCGGAGCGGCTGACCGTGACGGTGACGCGCTCCTCCCCCGTGACCTCGATGGCCAGCGCCTCGCCGAACGACGACCAGGCGTTCGCCTGGGCGCGGTCCTCGGGTGCGCCGGCGGTGCCGATGCGCGCGTCGTCCCGGGCGATCCAGGACACCGAGGTGCCCTCGGCATCGCTGTGGGCGACGGGGTAGCGCGCGCCGTCGAGCTCACCGGAGATGAGGTCGTCGAGCCGGCGGACGGGCGTCAGCTTCCAGACGGCCTCGCGGCCGGTCACGGCGTCGAACGCCTCGACGTCGGTGGAGGTGAAGCGCTCGGAGCGGGTCTGGATGGGGATGACGCCCCACCCCCCGTCGGTGTGCGCGCGGGCGCCGTTGCCGGTGGGGGCGACGGCTTCTGTGGTGGCGAGTGGGGTCGTCATCTAGCCGACGGATCCTTCCATGCCCATCTCGATGAGCTTGTTGAGTTCGAGCGCGTACTCCATGGGGAGCTCGCGGGCGATGGGCTCGATGAAGCCGCGGACGATCATGGCCATGGCCTCGTCCTCGGGCATGCCCCGGCTCATCAGGTAGAACAGCTGCTCCTCGCTGACGCGCGAGACCGTGGCCTCGTGCCCGAGCTGGACGTCGTCCACGCGGATGTCGATGGCGGGGTACGTGTCGGAGCGGGAGATGGTGTCGACCAGCAGCGCGTCGCAGCGGACCGTGTTGGCGGAGTGGTGCGCCGCCGCGTCCACGCGGATCTCGCCGCGGTAGCCGGCGCGGCCGCCGCCGCGCGCGATCGACTTGGAGACGATCGACGACTGCGTGTACGGCGCCATGTGCACCATCTTCGCGCCGGCGTCCTGGTGCTGGCCGGGGCCCGCGAAGGCGACCGAGAGGGTCTCGCCCTTGGCGCGCTCGCCCATGAGGTAGATGGAGGGGTACTTCATCGTGACCTTGGACCCGATGTTGCCGTCGATCCACTCCATGGTCGCGCCCTCGGCCGCCGTCGCGCGCTTGGTGACGAGGTTGTAGACGTTGTTCGACCAGTTCTGGATCGTCGTGTAGCGGACGCGGGCGTCCTTCTTCACGATGATCTCGACCACGGCGGAGTGCAGCGAGTCGGACTTATAGATGGGTGCGGTGCAGCCCTCGATGTAGTGGACGTAGCTGCCCTCGTCCGCGATGATCAGCGTCCGCTCGAACTGGCCCATGTTCTCGGTGTTGATGCGGAAGTACGCCTGCAGCGGGATCTCGACGTGGACGCCCTTGGGCACGTACACGAACGATCCGCCCGACCACACGGCCGTGTTCAGCGCGGCGAACTTGTTGGTCGCCCGCGGGGATGACGGTGCCGAAGTACTCCCTGAACAGCTCCGGGTGCTCGCGCAGCGCCGTGTCGGTGTCCATGAAGATCGACGCCCTGGTCCTCGAGGTCCTTCTGGATCGAGTGGAAGACGACCTCCGACTCGTACTGGGCCGCGACGCCGGAGACGAGGCGCTGGCGCTCCGCCTCGGGGATGCCGAGACGCTCGTACGTGTTCTTGATGTCGTCCGGCAGATCCTCCCACGTCTGGGCCTGCTTCTCCGTGGAGCGCACGAAGTACTTGATGTTGTCGAAGTCGATGCCCGAGAGGTCGGCGCCCCAGGTCGGCATGGGCTTGCGGCCGAACAGCTCGTAGCCCTTCATGCGGTTGGCGAGCATCCACTCCGGCTCGCTCTTGCGACGGGAGATGTCGGCGACGACCTCGGGCGAGATGCCCCGCTTGGCGGAGGCGCCGGCGACGTCCGAGTCGGACCAGCCGAACTCGTACTGCCCCAGGCTCTCGAGCTCGGGTCGGTCGATGAGCACATCTGACATGGCTACCTGCTTTCCTGACGATCTGGGCGTATCAGCGCCGTATCGGCATGCCCCCCGCACGGCGACGCCGCTTCGGTGACGGGGGAAGACTGTGGGTGTCCGGGATGCGGCGGCTTCACGCCTCGCACCCCTCTTAGGATGAACACGAACGCGGGTGGACTTGTTCCCGCCGTCCTCGCTGACGTGCCGGATGCTGCAAGACCCGACGTGTTCCATGAACCACCCGATTCTACGGGCAATCGCAGCGGGCGCGGAAGGCAGGCAGTGACTCACGGCACCGATGCGGGGCAGTCTCCCAGTGGGAGCGTGCTAGGTCAGACCCTCATGGTCGGGAGGCGGCTGCGCGAGCGGCTGCCGGACGGGATCACGCGGACGACCCGCTTCCTCGTCTGGACGACGCTGGTGGTGCAGACGCTCGTCGTCGGCACCGGCGGGCTCGTCCGGTTGACGGGCTCCGGCCTCGGCTGCCCGACATGGCCGAGGTGCACCGCGGACTCCTTCGTCTCGACGCCGGAGATGGGCGTCCACGGCATCATCGAGTTCGGCAACCGCCTGCTGACGTTCCTCCTGGTCATCGTCGCGATCGCCACGTTCCTCGCGGTGCTGCGGCTGCGGAACCGGGGTCGCGGGCTCTTCTCGCTCGCCTTGGCCATCGGCCTCGGCATCCCCGCGCAGGGGGTCATCGGCGGCATCACGGTGCTCACGGGCCTCAACCCCTACATCGTGGGCCTCCACTTCGTCGTGTCCGTGGTGCTCGTGGTGCTCTCGACCGTGCTGGTGTGGCGCACCTACCACCCCCTCGACGAGGCGGAGCGCTCGGTGCCGGCCTCCTACCTGGCGCTGGCCCGGGTCACCGCCGTCGTGGTGGGCATCACGATCCTCGTCGGCATCGTCGTGACGGGATCCGGGCCGCACGCCGGCGACCAGGGCGCGGCCCGCAACGGCCTCGACCCCGAGCTCCTGCAGCACGTGCACAGCTGGCCCGCCTACGCGACCTTCGGCCTCACCGTCGTCCTCGTGGTCGTCGCCGCGCGCAACCGCTGGGCGGCCGTGTCGCGGTGGACGCGGGTGCTGCTCGCCGTCGAGCTCGTGCAGATCGCTGTGGGCCTCATCCAGGCGCGCACGGGTCTCCCGGAGTTCCTGGTGGGGCTGCACATGGTGCTGGCGTGCCTCCTCGCCTCGGCGATGACGGCGACGCTCCTCAGCACGACCCGCCGCGCGGACACCCTGCGGCTCACCCCGGCGGAGGTCCGGCGCTCCGCGCACGTCGGCTGACCACCCCGCCTGTCTGCCTGCCTGCCGACGCCCGCCCGAGCACCGCTCGCGGCGGGCGTCGTCGTCCGCGCCGGCCGCGACGATCGCGTCCAGGAGACGAGGGTGCTGAGCCGCCGGCACCCGGTCGCGGAGGACAGCGCCCGTCGACCGACCACGAGGACGCGTCCGGCCGGGTGCTGCCCGGCAGGCCGTCACGGAAGGGGCGAGACCGCCGTGCATGACAGGGCCTCCCGTACTCCCCATGCGGGAGCACGGCGCCGACCGCGAGCCGTCCGGTCGGAGGCTCCCCTGTCGTGGATCGGGGCGGGGACGGGGGCCCAGCCCCCGTGGCGGCTCAGAAGGGGAGCAGCGGGTCGATCCCGACCGCGAGGAACAGCAGCGACAGGTACGAGATGGACGCGTGGAAGACGCGCATGGGCTTGATCTGCTCGTGGCGCACCGCGAGGTCGTAGAGGCGGTGCGTCTCGTAGACGAACCAGCCGCCGCCTGCGAGCGCCGCGACCGTGTAGACGAGCCCCATCCCCGCGACGGGGATGAGCAGGAGCGAGCAGGCCAGCGTCGCCCACGCGTAGAGGATGGTCTGCAGGCCTACCGCGGCGCGGCCGCGGACGACGGCGAGCATGGGCACGTTGACCGAGGCGTAGTCGTCGCGGTACTTCATGGACAGCGGCCAGTAGTGCGGCGGCGTCCAGAGGAACACGATCATGAACAGGATGACCGGGGCCCAGGAGATGTCGCCGGTGACCGCGGCCCAGCCGATGAGCACGGGCATGCAGCCGGCGGCCCCGCCCCAGACGATGTTCTGCGGCGTGCGGCGCTTCAGCCAGAGCGTGTAGACGAACACGTAGAAGAGGATCGCGGCGAGCGAGAGCGCGGCGGCGAGCCAGTTGGAGATCACGCCCAGCCAGACGATGCTGGCGACGCCGATGATCCAGGCGAAGACGAGCGCCTCGCGGTCCGTCAGCTCCCCCGTCACGAGGGGCCGGCGCTGCGTGCGCTTCATGACGCGGTCGATGTCGCGGTCGATGTAGCAGTTGAACGCGTTGGCGCTGCCGGCGCTCAGGGAGCCGCCGACGAGGACGCCGAGGATCAGCCAGGGGTTCGGCCACCCGCCCTGGGCGAGGATCATGACGGGCGCCGTCGTCACGAGCAGCAGCTCGATGACGCGCGGCTTCGTCAGTGCGACGTACGCCTTGGTCTTCCTCGCCAGCCCGATCGTCTCCCGATCGACCCGACTCTGCACCGCAACGTTCATCGCACCTCTAACTCGCCGGACATTCCCTCCCCATGGTAGGCCACGGCACCTCCGAGCCGAGCCGCGCGAGGCTCGTCCGGGCGCGGCCGGAACACCGTAGGCCCGAAGGGTGTTCCCTATACTGATAGGCGGTCCGGCTGGGCCTCCCCCATCTTCAGAAGGGCTAGAACCAAGTGGCAGCATTGCAATGGGACCCCATCGACAGCAAGGCGGTCGACACCGCACGGATCCTCGCCGCGGACGCGGTCGAGAAGGTCGGAAACGGTCACCCCGGCACCGCCATGAGCCTCGCCCCCGCGGCCTACCTCCTGTTCCAGAAGGTCATGCGCCGCGATCCCTCCGACAGCACCTGGATCGGTCGCGACCGCTTCATCCTCTCGGTGGGCCACAGCTCGCTCACGCAGTACACGCAGTTCTTCCTCGGCGGCTACGGCCTCGAGATCGAGGACCTCCAGGCGCTCCGCACGTGGGACTCCAAGACCCCCGGCCACCCGGAGTACGGCCACACCGACGGCGTCGAGATCACCACCGGCCCCCTCGGCCAGGGCCTCGCGTCCTCCGTCGGGTTCGCCTACGCCGCCCGCTTCGAGCGCGGCCTGTTCGACCCCGAGGCCCCGGTCGGCGAGAGCCCCTTCGACCACTTCGTCTACGTGATCGCGGGCGACGGCGACATGCAGGAGGGGATCACCTCCGAGGCCTCGTCCCTCGCCGGCCACCAGGAGCTCGGCAACCTCATCGCGATCTACGACAGCAACCAGATCTCCATCGAGGACGACACCGACATCGCGTTCACCGAGGACGTGGCCGCGCGCTACGAGTCCTACGGCTGGCACGTGCAGCACGTCGACTGGAAGAGGTCCGGCGAGTACGTCGAGGACGTCCAGGAGCTGTTCGACGCCGTCGAGGCCGCCAAGGCCGAGACGCGGAAGCCCTCGCTGATCATCCTGAAGACCATCATCGGCTGGCCCTCCCCCAAGAAGCAGAACTCCGGCAAGATCCACGGCTCCGCCCTCGGCGCCGAGGAGCTCGCGGCGGTCAAGGAGATCGTCGGCTTCGACCCCGAGAAGTCGTTCGAGGTGCCGGACGGCGTCCTCGAGCACACCCGCCAGGCCGTCGAGCGCGGCCAGGAGCAGCACCGCGAGTGGGACGAGAAGCTCGCCGCATGGGCTGAGGCGAACCCCGAGCGGAAGACCCTCCTCGACCGCGTCCTCGCAGGCGACGCACCCGAGGGCCTCGACGCGGCGCTCCCCGTCTTCCCGGCGGGCAAGGACGTCTCGACGCGCGCCGCGTCCGGCAAGGTCATCAACGCCATCGCCGAGGTCATGCCCGAGCTGTGGGGCGGCTCGGCCGACCTCGCCGAGTCGAACAACACGACCATCGAGTCGGCGCCGTCCTTCGTGCCCGCCGAGCGCTCCACCGACATGTGGAAGGGCGACCCCTACGGCCGCGTCCTCCACTTCGGCATCCGCGAGCACGCCATGGGCGCGATCCTCAACGGCATCGTCCTCCACGGCAACACGCGCCCCTTCGGCGGCACGTTCCTCATCTTCAGCGACTACATGCGTCCGGCGGTCCGTCTCGCCGCGCTCATGAAGGCGCCGTCGATCTTCGTCTGGACGCACGACTCGGTCGCCCTCGGCGGCGATGGGCCGACCCACCAGCCGGTGGAGCAGCTCGCCAGCCTCCGCGCCATCCCGGGCCTCGACGTCATCCGCCCCGCGGACGCCAACGAGACCGCGCAGGCGTGGAAGACGATCCTCACGCGCCGCATGGGTCCCGCGGGCATCGCGCTCTCGCGCCAGAACCTCCCGGTCCTGGAGCGCGGCGCGGGCGACGCCACCGCGACCGAGTTCGCCTCGGCCGCCGGCGTCGCGAAGGGCGCCTACATCCTGGCCGACACCGAGGGCACGCCCGACGTGATCCTCATCGCCACGGGCTCCGAGGTGCAGTTCGCCGTCGAGGCCCGCGAGGCCCTCGCCGGCGAGGGCGTCCAGGCCCGCGTCGTCAGCGCCCCGAGCCTCGAGTGGTTCGAGGAGCAGGACGCCGCCTACAAGGAGCACGTCCTCCCCGAGGCGGTCGCCGCGCGCGTCTCCGTCGAGGCGGGCATCTCGCTCTCCTGGAAGCAGTACGTCGGGCACCACGGACGCAGCATCTCGATCGAGCACTTCGGCGCCAGCGCCGAGTACGAGGTCCTGTACCGCGAGTTCGGCATCACCACGGAGGCCGTCGTGAAGGCCGCCCAGGAGTCCATCGCCTCCCTCGCGTAGCTGACGAGGAGCGGGGCGGCCGAGCTGCTCCGCTCCCCGCCGGACCCCCGGCCGGTCCGCCGGCCGGGACCCGGGAGGGGAGCGCATCGCGCGCCCCTCCCCCCGAACCTCACAACCAGCATGAAGAAGGCGACATGACCGACACCACTTCCCCCACCGCCCAGCTCTCCGCCGCGGGCGTCAGCATCTGGCTCGACGACCTGTCCCGCGAGCGCATCGATGCCAAGGGCATCGAGAAGGTGATCGCCGAGCGCGACGTCGTCGGCATCACGACGAACCCCACCATCTTCGCGTCGGCCCTCGCCAAGGGCGAGGCGTACGACGCCCAGGTCCGCGAGCTCGCGGCCGACGGCGCCGACGTCGACCGCGCGGTCTTCGAGATCACCACCCGCGACGTCGGCGAGGCCGCGCGCATCTTCCGCCCCGTCTACGACCGCACCGCCGGCTTCGACGGCCGCGTCTCCATCGAGGTCTCCCCCGACTTCGCGAACGACACGCAGGCGACCATCGACGAGGCGCACAAGCTCTGGGACCGGATCGCCGAGCCGAACGTCATGATCAAGATCCCCGCGACCCGTGAGGGCCTCGAGGCCATCACCGAGGTCATCGGCGCCGGCATCAGCGTCAACGTGACCCTGATCTTCTCGCTCGAGCGCTACCGCGAGGTTATCAACGCGTACCTCACCGGCCTCGAGAAGGCCAAGGCGGCCGGCATCGACCTGTCGACCATCCACTCGGTCGCCTCCTTCTTCGTGTCGCGCGTCGACACCGAGATCGACAAGCGCCTCGACGCGCTGGGCACCGACGAGGCGACCGCGCTGAAGAGCAAGGCCGGCGTCGCCAACGCGCAGCTCGCCTACCAGGCCTTCGAGCAGTCCTTCGCGTCCGAGCGGGCCCAGGGCCTCCTCGGCGCCGGCGCCAACAAGCAGCGTCCGCTGTGGGCGTCCACCGGCGTCAAGAGCCCCGACCTGCCCGACACGCTGTACGTCACGCAGCTCGTCGCCGCGGACGTCGTCAACACGATGCCGGAGAAGACGCTCGACGCGACCTTCGACCACGGTGTCATCGAGGGCGACACGATCACCGGCTCCTACGACGACGCGAACGACGTCCTGAACCGCGTCGACGCACTCGGCATCTCCTACAAGGAGGTCACCGAGCTCCTCGAGGAGGAGGGCGTCGCGAAGTTCAAGGTGTCGTGGAGCGAGCTCATCGAGACCGTCACCAACGCCCTGGACGGCGCCAAGTGAGCGTCCGCATCGCGCTGAGCGGAGCGGCGGCCACCGCCGTCGAGACCCACGTCCCCGCGCTCGTCGAGGCGCACGTCGCCTCCGGCATCACCGGGCTCGACGGCACCCTCTGGGGAGCCGACGCCGAGTCCGAGGCCACGAAGCGCCTCGGCTGGACGCAGGCGGTCGCCGTCTCGCGTCCGCTCGTCGCCGAGATCACGGCGCTCCGCGAGGAGCTCCGCGGCCAGGGCGTCGACCACATCGTCCTCGGCGGCATGGGCGGCTCGTCGCTGGCGCCCGAGGTCATCACGCGCACCGCGGGCGTCGAGCTCACGGTCCTCGACTCGACCGACCCGGGGCAGGTGCTCGCCGCCCTCGGCGACCGGCTCGCCACGACGGCCGTCGTCATCTCCTCCAAGTCGGGCTCGACGCTCGAGACGGACAGCCAGAAGCGCGTGTACGAGAGGTCGTTCCGCGAGGCGGGCATCGATCCCACCGGGCGCATCGTCATCGTCACCGACCCGGGATCCCCCCTCGACGAGTCCGCTCGCGCCGACGGATACCGCGTGTTCAACGCCGACCCCGACGTGGGTGGACGCTACAGCGCGCTGACCGCGTTCGGCCTCGTGCCGTCCGGCCTCGCCGGCGCCGACATCGGGGGCCTCCTCGACGAGGCGGAGGCGGCGTCCGCGCAGCTCGCCGTCGACGACGTGTCGAACCCGGGCCTCGTGCTCGGCGCAGCCATCGCCGGCACCTCGCCCCTGAAGGACAAGCTCGGCATCGTCTCCGACGGCACGCACATCGTCGGCTTCGGCGACTGGGTCGAGCAGCTCATCGCGGAGTCGACCGGCAAGCTCGGCACGGGCCTCCTGCCCGTCGTGCTTCCGACCGACGCGCCCGAGCTCGGCCTCGACCTCGCCGACCTGCAGATCGCGCGGCTCGTCGCCGACGTCGACGCGCACGAGGCCGCCGAGGGCGAGATCGTCATCAGCGGCACGCTCGGCGCGCAGATCCTCACGTGGGAGTACGCCGTCGCCGTCGCGGGCCGCCTGCTGGAGATCAACCCCTTCGACCAGCCTGACGTGGAGGCCGCCAAGGTCGCCGCGCGCGGCCTGCTCGACGACCGTCCCGCCCCCGAGGCGCCCGTCGTCACGACGGACGGCATCGAGGTCCGCGGCACGTCCGACGTCACCGAGGGCGCGACCGACGTGTCGTCCGCCATCGACGCCCTGCTCGCGCACGTCGGCCCCACGGGCTACGTCGCCGTGCAGGCGTTCGTCGACCGCCTCGCGCTCCCCGAGCTCGAGCGCCTCCGCGACGCCGTCGCCCGCAAGGCCGGCCGTCCGGTGACGTTCGGCTGGGGCCCGCGCTTCCTGCACTCCACGGGGCAGTTCCACAAGGGCGGCACCCCCGTCGGCGTGTTCCTGCAGATCACCGCGGACGCGGCCGAGGACCTCGCGATCCCCGACCGCCCCTTCACCTTCGGCGAGCTCATCCAGGCCCAGGCCGCCGGCGACGCCACCGTGCTCGCCGAGCACGGCCGTCCGGTCCTGCGCCTGAACCTGACCGACCCCACCACGGACGCCCGGGCCCTGCTCTCGACGCTCGAATGACCGCATCGCCGGATCCGTCCGGCAGATCGAGGAGTTACATGTCGCCGGTGGATATCACCCCGGAATTCAATCCCCTGCGGATCCCGTCGGATCGTCGACTGAACCGCATCGCAGGGCCCAGCAGCCTCATCATCTTCGGCGTCACGGGCGACCTGTCGCGCAAGAAGCTGATGCCGGCCGTCTACGACCTGGCCAACCGGGGGCTCCTGCCCCCGGGCTTCGCGCTCATCGGCTTCGCCCGGAGGGACTGGGAGGACCAGGACTTCGAGCAGGTCGTGTACGAGGCCGTGAAGCAGTACTCGCGCACCAAGTTCGACGAGGACGTGTGGCGTCAGCTTGCGCAGGGCATCCGCTTCGTGCAGGGCACCTTCGACGACGACGAGGCGTTCCAGACGCTGAAGGAGATCACGGAGGAGCTCGACCGCGAGCGGGGCACGATGGGCAACCACGCGTTCTACCTGTCGATCCCGCCGAAGTCCTTCCCGCTGGTCACCGAACAGCTGCGCCGCTCGGGTCTCGCGGAGCAGAAGGAGGGCCACTGGCGACGCGTCGTCATCGAGAAGCCCTTCGGGAGCGACCTGAAGACCGCGCGCGAGCTGAACGCGGTCGTCGAGACGGTCTTCCCGCCGGACTCCGTGTTCCGCATCGACCACTACCTGGGCAAGGAGACGGTCCAGAACATCCTGGCGCTGCGCTTCGCGAACCAGCTCTACGAGCCCCTGTGGAACGCCAACTACGTGGACCACGTGCAGATCACGATGGCCGAGGACATCGGGGTGGGCGGCCGTGCCGGCTACTACGACGGCATCGGGGCGGCTCGCGACGTCATCCAGAACCACCTCCTGCAGCTCCTCGCCCTCACGGCCATGGAGGAGCCCGTCGCGTTCGACGCGTCGAGCCTCCGGGACGAGAAGGAGAAGGTGCTGTCCGCGGTGCGCCTGCCCAAGGACCTGTCCACCGCCACGGCCCGCGGGCAGTACGCCGGCGGCTGGCAGGGCGGCGAGGAGGTCGTGGGCTTCCTCGACGAGGACGGCATGGACCCCGAGTCCCTGACGGAGACCTACGCGGCGATGCGGCTCGACATCAACACCCGCCGCTGGTCGGGCGTGCCGTTCTACCTGCGTGCGGGCAAGCGCCTCGGTCGCCGCGTGACGGAGATCGCGGTCGTGTTCAAGCGCGCACCGCAGAACCTGTTCGCGGAGGACCAGACGTCGGCCCTCGGCCAGAACGCGCTCGTCATCCGCGTGCAGCCCGACGAGGGCGTCACCATCCGCTTCGGCTCCAAGGTGCCGGGGGCGGGGATGCAGGTGCGCGACGTGACCATGGACTTCGGCTACGGCCACGCCTTCACGGAGGCGAGCCCGGAGGCGTACGAGCGGCTCATCCTGGACGTGCTCCTCGGCGACCCGCCCCTCTTCCCCCGCCACCAGGAGGTCGAGCTGAGCTGGAAGATCCTGGACCCCATCGAAGAATTCTGGTGCACGCAGGGCCAGCCCGAGCAGTACCGACCGGGCACCTGGGGGCCGGCCTCGGCCGACGAGCTCCTCGCCCGCGACGGACGGACCTGGAGGCGGCCATGAGAGTCGATCTGCCGAACACCACCACCGCGAAGATCTCGAAGGCGCTCGTCAAGATCCGCGAGGAGGGCGGTGCCGTCGCCCTCGGCCGCGTCCTGACGCTCGTGATCTCCACCTCGCTCGGCAGCGAGGAGGAGGCCATCGAGGCCGCCAACGACGCATCGCGCGAGCACCCCATGCGCGTCATCGTCATCTCGACCGAGCGCGGCGCGGCAGCGGAGACGACCACCGAGTCGGCCCGCGTGGACGCCGAGATCCGCGTGGGTGGCGACGCCGGCGCGAGCGAGGTCGTCGTGCTCCGCGTGTACGGCGCGGCCGCCGAGGACGAGGAGAGCCTGGTCACGGGCCTCCTCCTCCCCGACGCGCCCGTCGTCGCCTGGTGGCCGCACGACGCCCCCGCGGTCGTCAGCCAGTCGCCGCTCGGCCGCATCGCGCAGCGCCGCATCACCGACTCGTCGACGAGCAGCAACCCGCGCGTCGCCCTGCAGCACCTGGCGGAGACCTACGCGCCCGGGGACACGGACTTCGCGTGGACGCGGCTCACGCTGTGGCGCGCGCTGCTCGCCGCGGTCCTCGACCAGCCGCCGTACGAGCCCGTCACCCAGGTGGAGGTGTCCGGCGCCGCCGACTCCCCCTCCACCGTCCTGCTCGCCGCGTGGCTCGGACTGCAGCTCCAGGTGCCGGTCCTGCACGAGGTCACCACCCGGGCCACCGGCTCGAGCGGCATCCACGGCGTGCGGCTCCACCGCGCGTCGGGCGTGATCGACCTCGACCGGCCGATCGCGAACGTCGCGACGCTGAAGCAGCCGAACCAGCCGACGCACGATGTGAGCCTCCCCGCCGGAGCCTCCGCGACTGCCTGGCCGAGGAGCTCCGGCGCCTCGACCCCGACTCCCTCTACGGGGACGTGATCCGTCACGGCCTCGAGCGGGCGACGGCGGGCCAGGGATACATCACCGCGTCCACCACCGCACGGAAGGACTCCGAAGAGCGATGACGAACGACCGCAGGGTGCTCGTGCACCCCGACAAGAAGGCCATGACCGGCTCCGTCGCCGCCCGCTTCCTCACGAAGCTCGTCGACATCCTGGATGAGGAGGAGACGGCCAACGTCGTCCTCACCGGGGGGACGGTGGGCCCGAGCATCCTCGCGGCCGTCAACGAGTCCGCGGCGCGCGACAGCGTCGACTGGACCCGCGTCCACTTCTGGTTCGGCGACGAGCGGTGGCTCCCCCACGGCGACCCCGAGCGCAACGACACCACGGTGCGCACGGCTCTGCTCGACCACATCGACGTCCCCGCCGAGAACGTCCACGCCATGGGCGCGAGCGACGCGGGGATGAGCCTCGACGAGGCGGTGCAGGCCTACACGGCGGAGCTCGCCGAGCACGCCAACGGCGACACGTCGCTGCCCCGCTTCGACATCACGTTCCTCGGCGTCGGGCCGGACGGGCACGTCGCGTCGCTCTTCCCGGACAGCGACGGCATCCGCACGATGGACACCGCCGTGGTCGCCGTGCGCAACAGCCCGAAGCCGCCTGCCGAGCGCATCTCGCTCACGCTGCCGGTCCTGAACTCCTCGCTGCGCATCTGGATGGTCCTCGCCGGGCCCGACAAGGCGTTC
Organism: Clavibacter sp. AC415; assembly: GCF_979252985.1. Classification (NCBI taxonomy): domain Bacteria; kingdom Bacillati; phylum Actinomycetota; class Actinomycetes; order Micrococcales; family Microbacteriaceae; genus Clavibacter; species Clavibacter sp. AC415. Next base: position 18,461 of record NZ_CEEDAR010000003.1, read on the forward strand.
GCGCTGGGCCTCGCCCTCGCGGGTGCCGATCGCACCGAGGTGCCGGTCGCCGGGATCAAGGGCCGCAAGCGCACGGTCTTCTTCATCGACCGGGAGGCCGCCGCGGACGTGCCGGAGAACCTGATGCTGTCGTCCTACTGACGCACGACGCCGGCGCGTGCCGGACGACGGAGGGCGGGTCCTGAGGGGCCCGCCCTCCGTCGTCCCGGGGGCAGGTCCGACCGGCGGCACGTCGAACCTGCACCATACGAGGAACGCCCCCGTCCAATCGGACGGGGGCGTTCCTCGTGGCGTCTTGCTGACGCGTGCTGCTACTTCGTGGCCTTGACCGTCCCGCGACGCGCGCGGAGCTGCTCCAACGCCTCCTCGAGGAGCTGGCTCGCCTCCTCCTCGCTGCGGCGCTCCTTCACGTACGCGAGGTGCGTCTTGTAGGGCTCGAGCTTGGCGACCGACGGCGGGTTCGCCTTGTCGCGACCGGCCGGCAGACCCGACTGCGGGGAGTCGATGGTCTCGGGGATCTCCTCCTCGGGCAGGTTCGCCGCGAAGTGGCGGACGGTCTCGTTGCCGAGGGCGTCCCAGTACGAGATCGAGATGCGCTCCGCGTGGAAGCCGCGGTCCTGCTCGCCCATGGGGCCCGCGCCGACGCGCGAACCGCGGATGGCGCTTCCTCCTGATGCCATGTGGCTGCTCCCTACAATCCGGTGTCGAACTTGGTGATCAGCCCGAGGACCACGATGCACGTGACCCAGACGAGGCCGAGGATGACGGTGATGCGGTTCAGGTTGCGCTCGGCCACGCCCGACGAGCCGAGGCTCGACGTCGTGCCGCCCCCGAACATGTCGGACAGACCGCCGCCCCGCCCCTTGTGCAGGAGGATGAGCATGGTCAGCAGGAGGCTGGTGATTCCCAGAACCACCTGCAGGACTACCTGGAGGATTTCCACGTGCGGCCTTTCGGGTGCGCGGTGCTGTGGCCGAGACCGAGCCGGTGAACGGCCGATGGGCCGTTGTCGATTATAGCGGGCGGCTGGATGCGGCGAGCCGTCCGCGCCCGGAGGGGCGCGGACGGCTCGGAGCGGGTGAGCGGATCAGACGCCGATGTGCGAGCGGAACCGCGCGATGGCGGAGAACTCCTGCACGTCGAGGCTCGCGCCGCCGACGAGCGCGCCGTCCACGTCCGGCTCGCGGAGGAAGCCCGCGATGTTGCCGGACTTGACCGAGCCGCCGTAGAGGATGCGCGTCGCCTTCGCGGCCTCGTCGCCCAGGATCTCGGCGACGACCGCGCGGAGCGGAGCCGCCACCTGCTGCGCCTGCTCGGGGGTCGCGGCGACGCCGGACCCGATGGCCCACACGGGCTCGTAGGCGACGACGACGTCGGCGCCCTTCTCGAGCCCCTGCAGAGCGACGCGCAGCTGGGCCACGGGGACGGCGCTGGCGCCGTGCTCCTCGAGGTCGGCCGCGGTCTCGCCCACGCAGATCACGGGGACGATGCCGTGCGCGACGGCCGCCTTCGACTTGGCGGCCACCTGCTCGTCGGTCTCCCCGTGCAGCGTGCGTCGCTCCGAGTGGCCGACGATCACGTAGCGGCAGGCGAGCTGCGCCAGGAACGCCGCGGAGATCTCCCCCGTGTACGCGCCCGACTCGTGCTCCGAGACGTCCTGCCCGCCGTAGGCGATCTCCAGCTTGTCCGCCGACACGAGCGTCTGCACGCTGCGGATGTCGGTGGCCGGCGGGAACACCGCGACCTCCGCCTCCGCGTAGTCGTGCTTCGCGTCCTTGAGGCTCCAGGCGAGCTTCTGCACGAAGGCGATGGCCTGGAGGTGGTCCAGGTTCATCTTCCAGTTGCCCGCGATGAGGGGCGTGCGCCCCGCCGGGGTGATCCGTCACTGCCATCCGAGGACCTCCAGTCCTGGCAGGCGCTTCCCCTCGAGGAACTCGAGGCTCGCGCCGCCTCCGGTCGAGATGTGACCGAAGCGGTCATCATCGAATCCGAGCGCTCGGACGGCGGCGGCGCTGTCGCCGCCTCCGACCACGGACAGCCCCTCGACGCGGGTGAGCGCGTCGGCGACCGTCTTCGTGCCGGCCGCGAACGGCTCCAGCTCGAAGACGCCCATGGGCCCGTTCCAGAACACCGTGGTCGAGCCGCGGATGATGGTGGCGAACGCCTCGGCGGTCTCGGGGCCGATGTCGAGCCCGAGCCCCTTCCCGCCCGCGGGCGTCTGCTCGATGGCGTCCGCACGCGTGACCTCGTGCGCGGCGTCGGCGGAGAACCCGTCGGCGACCACCACGTCGGTGGGGAGCACGATCTTGACGCCGCGCTCCTCCGCCTCGGCCAGGTAGCCCTTGACGGTCTCGACCTGGTCCTCCTCGAGGAGGCTGGATCCGACCGCATGGCCCTGCGCCTTGAGGAAGGTGAAGAGCATCCCGCCGCCGATGAGCAGCGAGTCGACGCGCGGCAGGAGGTGGCCGATGACGCCGAGCTTGTCGGACACCTTGGAGCCGCCGAGGACGACCGTGTAGGGCCGCTCCGGGTTCTCCGTCAGGCGGTCCAGCACCTCGAGCTCGCTCGCGATGAGCGATCCGGCGGCGCTGGGGAGGACGGAGGCCAGCTCGAACACGCTGGCCTGCTTGCGGTGGACGACACCGAAGCCGTCGGACACGAACGCGTCCCCCAGCTCGGCGATCGACTCCGCGAAGCCGCGGCGGACGGACTCGTCCTTGCTCGTCTCCTCCGCATGGAAGCGCAGGTTCTCGAGCACGACGACATCGCCGTCGCCGAGCGCGCCGACGGCGGCGCGGGCGGAGTCGCCCACGGTGTCCGTCGCGAACGCGACGTCGGCGTCGAGCAGCTCGCCGAGGCGCGTCGCGACGGGCCGCAGGGTGTACTTCTCATCCGGCGTGCCGTCGGGCCGGCCCAGGTGCGAGATCACGACGACGCGCGCGCCGGCCTCGCGGAGACCCGTGAGGGTCCCCAGCGAGGCGCGGATGCGCCCGTCGTCTCCGATCACGCCGTCCTTAAGGGGGACGTTGAGGTCGCAGCGCACGATGACGCGACGACCCCGGAGGTCCCCCAGGGAGTCGATGGTGCGGAGTGCCACGGCCGGTTACAGGCGATCGGCGACGTACTCGGTGAGGTCGACGAGGCGGTTGGAGTAGCCCCACTCGTTGTCGTACCACGACGCGACCTTGACCTGCGAGCCGATGACCTTCGTGAGGCCGGCGTCGAAGATGGAGGAGTGCGGGTCGTTCACGATGTCGCTCGAGACGATCGGGTCCTCGGTGTACTTGAGGATGCCCTTGAGCGGGCCCTCGGCTGCAGCCTTGTAGGCGGCGTTGACCTGCTCGACCGTGACGTTGGCCGTGGTCTCGATGGTGAGGTCGGTGATCGAGCCGGTGGGCACGGGCACGCGAAGGGCGTAGCCGTCGAGCTTGCCGACGAGCTCCGGGATCACGAGGCCGAGCGCCTTGGCGGCACCCGTCGACGTGGGGATGATGTTGACCGCGGCGGCGCGCGCGCGACGGAGGTCGCTGTGCGGGCCGTCCTGCAGGTTCTGGTCGGCGGTGTAGGCGTGGACCGTCGTCATGAGGCCGCGCTCGATGCCGAACTCGTCGAGGAAGACCTTGGCGAGGGGCGCGAGGCAGTTCGTGGTGCAGGACGCGTTGGAGATCACGTCGTGGGTGGCGGGGTCGTAGGTGCCCTCGTTGACGCCGAGGACGAGCGTCGCGACGTTGTCGCCCGTGGCGGGCGCGGAGACGAGGACCTTCTTGGCGCCGGCGGTGATGTGCTTGCGCGCGTCCTCCGCCTTCGTGAAGCGGCCCGTGGACTCGATGACGATCTCGACGCCCAGCTCGCCCCAGGGGAGGTTGGCGGGGTCGCGCTCCTCGAGCACGCGGATCGCCTTGCCGTTGACGACGATGTTGTCGCCGTCGAGCTCGACCGTCGCGTCGAGGCGGCCGGTGATGGAGTCGTACTTGAGCAGGTGAGCGAGGGCCTTGTTGTCGGTGAGGTCGTTCACCGCGACGATCTCGATGTCGCTGCCCTTGGCGAGCGCTGCGCGGAAGTAGTTGCGGCCGATGCGGCCGAAGCCGTTGATGCCGATCTTGACGGTCACGTGTTCTCCTGATGTTCTGCACGCTCGGGGGCGGCGGTGGGTGATGGAGGTTCGGGTGCGGGAGTCCTGGCGTGCGGGATCCGCGGGCGGCCGGGGTCTCCCGGCCGGCCGCCCGCGGAGGCGCCTACGAGAGGAGGAAGAGGCCCTGCGTCTTGGTGCGGGCTGCCTCGAAGCGCGCCTGCACGTCGGCCCAGTTGACGATGTTCCAGAACGCCTTGACGTAGTCGGCCTTCACGTTGACGTAGTCGAGGTAGAAGGCGTGCTCCCACATGTCGAGAAGCAGGATCGGCACGGTCGCCGCGGCGAGGTTGCCCTGGTGGTCGTACAGCTGCTCGATGATGAGCTTCTGGCCGAGCGAGTCCCACGCGAGGATGCTCCAGCCGGAGCCCTGGATGCCGAGGGCGGAGGCCGTGAAGTGGGCCTGGAACTTGTCGTACCGAGCCGAAGAACTCGTCGATGGCCGCGGCGAGCTCGCCGGTGGGCTTGTCGCCGCCGGCGGGGCTGAGGTTGTTCCAGAACACCGTGTGGTTCACGTGGCCCGCGAGGTTGAACGCGAGGTCCTTCTGCAGCTTGTTGACGAACGTCAGGTCGCCGGCGTCGCGCGCCTCCTGCAGCTTGACGAGGGCGGTGTTCGCGCCGTCGACGTAGGTCTTGTGGTGCTTGTCGTGGTGCAGCTCCATGATGCGGCCGCTGATGCTCGGCTCGAGGGCCGAGTAGTCGTACGGGAGGTCGACGAGAGTGTAGTCAGCCATAGGTGTATCTCCTCTTCATTGCCCGGGGGCTCCCGGCCAGAGGCCGGGGGTGGGTGACGGATCGAGTCTAGTCCGGCGGCCCTCCGCGGGACCTGGCCGGATGACGCCGGACGTCGAGCGGATCCCGCCCGCAGCCCGCCGGGGACAGCGCCGCCTGCCGCGGGCAGCCGAGGCGGATCAGACGTCGTCGAGGTCGGCCGGGAGGTTGGCGTCGGTACCGGGCAGCCCCTCGTCGACGGCCTTCTTGTCCGCCATCGCCAGAAGGCGGCGGATGCGCCCGGCGACCGCGTCCTTGGTCATGGGCGGATCGGCGTGGTGGCCCAGCTCGTCGAGGCTCGAGTCGCGGAAGCGCAGGCGCAGGTCGCCGGCGTACTTGAGGTGCTCCGGGATGTCGGGCCCCAGGATCTCCATCGCCCGCTCCACCCGCGCGCACGCGGCGACGGCCGCCTGCGCGGAGCGGCGGAGGTTCGCGTCGTCGAAGTTGACCAGGCGGTTGGCGGTGGCGCGCACCTCGCGACGCTGCCGCATCTCCTCCCAGTTGACGACCGTGCCCTGCGCGCCCATGGCCCGGAGCATCTGGCCGATGGCGTCGCCGTCGCGGATCACGACGCGATGCACCCCGCGGACCTCGCGGGCCTTCGCGCTCACGTCGAGGCGGCCGGCGGCGCCGACGAGGGCCATCGCCGCCTCGTTGCCGGGGCAGGTCACCTCGAGGGCTGCCGAGCGACCGGGATCGGTGAGCGTGCCGGCCGCGAGGAAGGCGCCGCGCCACACGGCGGCGATCTCCTCGCGCGAGCCCGTGGTGAGTCGGTTGGGGAGGCCGCGGATGGGCCGGCGTCGCGCGTCGAGGAGGCCCGTCTGCCGGGCCAGGGTCTCGCCGCCCTCCATGACGCGGACGAGGTAGTGCGTGGCGCGGCGCATCCCGGACGCGGGGATCACGGAGATGTCGCTGCGGACCCCGTAGAGCTCGGCCAGGTCCTTGCGCACGCGGCGGGCGAGGAGAGGCGTGTCGAGCTCGGACTCCACGGCGATGCGGTTCGAGATGAGGTGCAGACCGCCGGAGAAGCGGAGGATCGTGGCCAGCTCGGCAGCCCTCACCGTGGTCTTGCTGACCTCGACGCGTGACAGTTCTTCCTTGACGTCCGAGGTCAGAGGCAAATGCTTACTCCCTTGATGAGATGGGTGCCCTACTCCCGGCCGAGGTCGCGGTGCTTGGTGCTGACAGCGACGCCGGGAAGGGCGCGGAGGAGGCTGGTGAGCTCCTCGGCGACGGCCACCGAGCGGTGCTTGCCGCCGGTACAGCCGATAGCGATCGTAGCGTGTCTCTTGTTCTCCCGCTGGTACCCGGCGAGCACCGGGGCGAGGGCCCGGGCGTACGCGTGGACGAACTCCTCGGCGCCCTCCTGGCCCAGCACGTAGTCGCTGACGGCCTTGTCGCGGCCGGTGAGCGGCGAGACTCCGGGTCCAGAACGGGTTCGGCAGGAAGCGCATGTCGGCCACCATGTCGGCGTCCGCGGGCGTCCCGTACTTGAAGCCGAAGCTCATGACGGTGACGCGGACGCCGGCGTCGTCGGCCCCGCTGAACTGCTCGGTGACGGTCGTGGCCAGCTGGTGGATGTTGAGCTCGGACGTGTCGATGACGAGGTCGCTGGCCTCGCGGATCTCGATCATCCGGGCGCGCTCGGCCGCGATGCCGTCCAGGAGCGTCCCGTTGCCCTGCAGGGGGTGCGGCCGACGCACCTGCTCGAAGCGGCGCACGAGCGCCGCGTCCGTGGCCTCGAGGAACAGGACGCGGAGCCGAGGACCCGTGCCGAAGGTCTGCAGGACGTCGCGCAGCTCGGAGAAGAAGTCGCCGCCGCGCACGTCGACCACCGCGGCGATCTTGGGCAGCGACGTGCCCGCGCGGCCGGCCAGCTCGACGAGGGGCTTGAGCATCTGCGGCGGGAGGTTGTCGACGACGTACCAGCCGAGGTCCTCCAGCGCGTTGCCGACGGTGGAGCGGCCCGCGCCGGACATCCCCGTCACGATCATGACGTCCTGCTGGGGGATCTCCACGCTCATGCCGGCATGCACCTCTCGTCGCGCTGGTCTGTGGGTCGAGTCTGGCGGGACCCGCGACACGCCGTCCGCGGACCCGGATCACGAGCGGAGCCGCTCGTAGACGGCCTGCGCGAGCGTCGGCCCGATCGTGCGGACGGCCGCGATCTCCTCGACCTCCGCCTGCTTGAGCTTGGCGACCGAGCCGAACTGCTGGAGCAGGCGCTGGACCCGCGACGGACCGAGACCCGGGATCTCGTTGAGCACCGACGTGATGTCGCGCTTCCGACGGGCGCGCTGGTGCGTGATGGCGAAGCGGTGCGCCTCGTCGCGGATGCGCTGGATGAGGAAGAGCGCGTCGCTGTTGCGCGGCAGGATGATCGGGTAGTCCGAGTCGGGCAGCCAGATCTCCTCCAGGCGCTTCGCGATGCCGGCGAGCTGGATCCCCGTCACGCCGGACTCCTCGAGCGCACGCTGCGCGGCGGCGACCTGCGGCTGGCCGCCGTCGACGATGAGCAGGTTCGGGCTGTAGGAGAACCTGTTGACCGGCGGCGCCTCCCCGAGCTCGGGCGGCGCGGCGTCGGCCGGCACCTCCGCCTCCTTGCCGAGGTACGCCAGCCGCCGGGTGATGACCTGGTGGATGGACTCGGTGTCGTCCGTGGAGTCGGCGATGTTGAAGCGCCGGTACTGGTCCTTGCGCGGGAGGCCGTCCTCGAAGACGACCATCGACGCGACGATGTTGGTGCCGCTGAGGTGCGAGACGTCGTAGCACTCCATCCGCAGGGGGGCGTCGGGCATGCCCAGCGCCTCCTGGATGTCCGCGAGGGCCTTCGACCGCGTCGTGAAGTCGGAGCTGCGCCGCGTCTTGTAGAGCATGAGCGCGTTCTGCGCGTTGGTGGCGGCGGTCTGGGCGAGCGCCGCCTTGTCGCCGCGCTGCGCGACCCGGAGGTCCACCTGCCAGGAGCTCGGCCGGCCGCGCCGGACCGTGCCGTCGTCCTCGCCGGCGGCCCGACGCTGGCTGAGCCACAGCTCCAGCTCGGCGGCGTCCGCCGGGAGCTCCGGGACCAGGACCTCCCGCGGCGGGTGGGCCTCGTCCTCGTAGGCGTTGTGGAGGACGGTCTCGACGAGCTCGCCGATGCCGATGTCGAGCTCCTTGTCGACGACCCAGGTGCGCGTGCCCCGGATGCGGCCGCCGCGGACCATGAACTGCTGCACGGCCGCCGCCAGCTCGTCCGCGGCGATGCCGAACACGTCGGCGTCGACGCGGTCGTCGAACACGACGGCGGTCTTGGACAGCGCCGCCTCCAGCGCGCCGATGTCGTCCCGGTGCCGTGCCGCGGCCTCGTAGTCCATCTCCGCCGCGGCGTCCTTCATCCGCTGGGTGAGCTGGCCCACGTACTTCGAGTCGTTGCCGGCCATGAAGCTCACGAAGTCGTCCGCGATCTCGCGGTGCTCCTCCTCCGAGACGCGACCGACGCAGGGCGCCGCGCAGCGGCCGATGTCGCCCAGCAGGCACGGCCGGTTGGTCTGCCGCGCCCGCTTGAACGTGCTCTCCGAGCAGGAGCGCATGGGGAACACCTTGAGCATGTGGTCGACCGTCTCGCGGATCGCCCACACCTTCGTGTACGGGCCGAAGTACTTGGCGCCGCGGATCTTGCGGTTGCGGGTGACCATGACGCGCGGGTAGTCCTCCCCCAGCGTCACGGCGAGGTACGGGTACGACTTGTCGTCCCGGAACTTGACGTTGAAGGGCGGGTCGAACTCCTTGATCCAGGTGAACTCGAGCTGGAGCGCCTCGAACTCGCTGCCGACCACGGTCCACTCCACGCCGGCCGCGGAGGTGACCATGCGGCGCGTGCGCTCGTGCAGGCTGTGCAGAGGAGCGAAGTAGTTGGCGAGGCGGGCGCGGAGGTTGTTCGCCTTGCCCACGTAGAGCACGCGGCCGCCGGCGTCGCGGAACCGGTAGACGCCTGGCGACGTCGGGATCTCCCCCGCCGCCGGACGGTACCCGACGGTGTCGGTGCGGGCCATCAGCCGGCCGCGCGCTCCTCGCGCGCACGCTGGGACTCGACCGCGGCCGCCTCGGCCTCGGCGTCGAGGACCTCGCGGAGGAACCCGCCGGTGTAGCTCTCCGGCACCGTCGCGAGGTGCTCCGGCGTGCCGGTCGCGAGGACCGTCCCGCCGCCGGCGCCGCCCTCGGGGCCCATGTCGATCAGCCAGTCGGCGGACTTGATGACATCGAGGTTGTGCTCGATGACGATGACCGTGTTGCCCTTGTCGACCAGCCCGTTGAGCACCAGCAGGAGCTTCCGCACGTCCTCGAAGTGGAGGCCCGTGGTCGGCTCGTCGAGGACGTAGACGCTCCGGCCGTTCGACCGCCGCTGCAGCTCCGTCGACAGCTTGACGCGCTGCGCCTCGCCACCGGACAGGGTGGTGGCGCTCTGCCCCAGCCGCACGTAGCCGAGGCCCACGTCGACGAGCGTCTTCATGAAGCGGTGGATGGCCTGGATCAGCTCGAAGAACTCCGCCGCCTCGCTGATGGACATGTCGAGCACCTCGGCGATGCTCTTCCCCTTGTAGTGGACGCTGAGGGTGTCGCGGTTGTATCGCGCTCCGCCGCAGACCTCGCAGGCCACGTACACGTCCGGCAGGAAGTTCATCTCGATCTTGATGGTGCCGTCGCCCGAGCACGCCTCGCAGCGGCCGCCCTTGACGTTGAAGCTGAAGCGGCCGGGGAGGTAGCCGCGGGCCTTCGCCTCGGTGGTCTCGGCGAAGAGCGTGCGGATGCGGTCGAACACGCCGGTGTAGGTCGCGGGGTTGGAGCGCGGGGTGCGGCCGATCGGGTTCTGGTCGACGTGCACGACCTTGTCGAGGTTCTCGAGGCCTGTGACGCGCGAGTGCTTGCCCGGGACCTTGCGGGCGCCGTTGAGCTCGTTGGCGAGCACCCGGTAGAGGATGTCGTTCACGAGCGACGACTTGCCCGATCCGCTGACGCCCGTGACCGCGGTGAGCGTGCCGAGCGGGAACGCGGCCGTGACGTTCTGCAGGTTGTTGGCGCGCGCGCCGACGACCTGGATCTGGCGCTTCCGGTCGATCCTCCGGCGCTTGGCGGGCGTCGCGATGGCCTTGCGGCCCGCGAGGTAGTCGCCCGTGAGCGACTCGCGGTTCTCGATGAGCCCGGCGTACGAGCCGGAGTGGACGACCTTGCCGCCGTTGACGCCGGCGCCCGGGCCGATGTCGACGATCCAGTCGGCCGTGCGGATCGTGTCCTCGTCGTGCTCGACGACGATGAGCGTGTTGCCGAGGTCGCGCAGCTTCACCAGGGTCTCGATGAGCCGGCGGTTGTCGCGCTGGTGCAGGCCGATGCTCGGCTCGTCGAGCACGTAGAGCACGCCGGTGAGCCCGGACCCGATCTGAGTGGCCAGGCGGATGCGCTGCGCCTCCCCGCCCGAGAGCGACGCCGCGGCGCGGGCCAGGTTCAGGTAGTTGAGCCCCACCTCGATGAGGAACTCGAGGCGCACCCGGATCTCCCGCAGAACCTGCGCGGCGATGTGCGCCTCGCGGTCGGTGAGCTCGAGCTGCGCCATGAACTCCTGCGCGTCGGACAGGCTCATCTCCGCCACGTCCGCGATGTTCGCCCCGTGGACGAGGACGGCGAGCACCTCGGGCTTCAGGCGCTTGCCGTCGCATACGGGGCACGGGATCTCCCGGAGGTACTGCCCCCACCGCGCACGCTGGTTGTCGGTCTCCGCCTGGGCGAACTGGCGCTCGATGTACGGCATGACGCCCTCGAAGCCGGACGAGTAGGTCATCTCCCGCCCGTAGCGGTTCTTCCACTTGACCTGCACCTCGAAGTCGTTGCCGCGGAGCACCGCCTCGCGGACCTCCTCCGACAGCTTCCGCCAGGGCGTCGTGAGGGAGAACTTGAGGTCGCGGGCAAGCCCGGCGAGGAGCTTCTCGTAGTACTGGAAGAGGCCCTTGCCCTGCGTGGTCCACGGGAGGATGACGCCGTCCGCGATGCTCAGCGTCTCGTCGCCGATGAGGAGCTCCTGGTCGACCGACATGCGCGTACCGAGGCCCGAGCACTCCGGGCAGGCGCCGAAGGGCGCGTTGAACGAGAAGGTGCGCGGCTCGATCTCGGTGAGCTGGATCGGGTGGTTGTTCGGGCAGGACAGCTTCTCGGAGTACGTGCGGAGACCCCCGGGGCCGTCGACGTCGACGAAGTCGATCATGACGATGCCGTCGGTGAGGCGGAGCGCGGTCTCCAGCGAAAGGCACGTCAGGCGAGCCCAGGATGTCCTCGTTGGCGACGAGGCGGTCGACCACGACCGAGATGTCGTGCTTGTACTGCTTCTTCAGCTTCGGCGGCGAGCTGAGCTGGATGAGCTCGCCGTCGACGATGGCACGCGAGTAGCCGCCGGATGCGAGCTCGGCGAAGAGGTCGACGAACTCGCCCTTCTTCTGCGAAACGATGGGGCTGACCACCTGGTAGCGGGTGCCGGGCTCGAGCTCCATGAGCTGGTCGGCGATCTGCTGCACGGTCTGGCGTGAGATGCGCTCCCCGCAGGTGGGGCAGTGGGCGACCCCGATGCGCGCCCAGAGCAGGCGCATGTAGTCGAAGATCTCGGTGATGGTGCCCACGGTCGAGCGCGGGTTGCGGTTCGTGGACTTCTGGTCGATGGAGACCGCGGGGCTCAGGCCCTCGATGAAGTCGATCGTCTCGGCCAGTGTCGACCTGGCCGAGGAACTGGCGGGCGTACGCGGAGAGCGACTCGACGTAGCGGCGCTGCCCCTCCGCGAAGATCGTGTCGAAGGCGAGGGAGGACTTGCCGGAGCCCGGCAGACCCGGTGAAGACGACGAGCGAGTCGCGCGGGATGTCGAGGTCGACGTCGCGGAGGTTGTGCACGCGCGCACCGCGCACGCTGAGGAGGGAGGAGGACTCGACGGGGGAGATTGACACCTGTCCATCGTATGCGTCGCCACCGACACGACCGACGGCGGAGAGCGCGCCCACCTCCTCCGCCGCCGGCCCGTGCTCGCCGGCGATCAGGACAGGTGGCCCGCCTTCTCCATCTGCCGCAGCTCCCGCTTCAGGTCGCCGAGCTCGTCGCGCAAGCCCGGGCGGCCAGCTCGAACTTGAGCTCGCCGGCCGCCTGGAGCATCTGGTCGTTGAGGTCGGAGATGATCGTCTCCAGCTCGTTCGCGCCCGCGGCCGCCTTGCCCTCGCGTCGCAGGTTCGGCGTGGGCGACCGCTTGCCGCCCCCGCGCCCCTCGAGCATCTTCTTGGTGTCCTCGCCCTCGCGCGCCAGGATCTCCGTGATGTCCGCGATGCGCTTGCGCAGCGGGGTCGGGTCGATGCCGTGCTCGAGGTTGTACGCGACCTGCTTCTCGCGACGACGGTCGGTCTCCTCGATGGCGCGCTTCATGCTGTCCGTCAGCACGTCCGCGTACATGCGCACCTCGCCCGAGACGTTGCGCGCCGCGCGGCCGATGGTCTGGATGAGCGAGGTCGACGACCGGAGGAACCCCTCCTTGTCGGCGTCGAGGATGGCGACGAGCGAGACCTCGGGGAGGTCGAGGCCCTCGCGCAGGAGGTTGATGCCGACCAGCACGTCGTAGATGCCCGCGCGCAGCTCGGACAGGAGCTCGACGCGTCGGAGCGTGTCCACGTCCGAGTGGAGGTAGCGCACGCGCACGCCCGCCTCGGCGAAGTAGTCGGTGAGCTCCTCCGCCATCTTCTTCGTCGAGCGTGGTGACGAGGATGCGCTCGTCCTTCTCGACGCGGACGCGGATCTGCTCCAGCAGGTCGTCGATCTGGCCCTTCGTGGGCTTCACCACGATGGCCGGGTCGATGAGCCCGGTGGGGCGGATGATCTGCTCCACGACGCCGTCGCCCATGCCGAGCTCGTACTTGCCGGGCGTCGCCGACATGTACACGGTCTGGCCGACGCGCTCCGTGAACTCGTTCCACTTCAGCGGCCGGTTGTCGAGCGCGCTCGGGAGGCGGAAGCCGTGCTCCACGAGCGTGCGCTTGCGCGACGAGTCGCCCTCGAACATGGCGCCGATCTGCGGCACCGTGACGTGGGACTCGTCGATGACGACGAGGAAGTCGTCCGGGAAGTAGTCGAGGAGGCAGTGCGGGGCCTCCCCCGCGTCGCGCCCGTCGATGTGGCGCGAGTAGTTCTCGATGCCGGAGCAGAAGCCGATCTGCTGCATCATCTCGATGTCGAAGTTGGTGCGCATCCGGAGGCGCTGCGCCTCGAGGAGCTTGCCCTCGCGCTCGAGCACCGCCAGGCGCTCCTCCAGCTCCTGCTGGATGGTGCCGATGGCGCGCTGCATGACCTCGGTCTCCGCGACGTAGTGGGAGCCGGGGAAGACGGACACCGAGTCCATCTTCCGGACCACGTCGCCCGTGAGGGGGTGCAGCGTGTAGAGCGCCTCGATCTCGTCGCCGAACATCTCGATGCGGATGGCCAGCTCCTCGTACATCGGGATGATCTCGATGGTGTCGCCCCGCACGCGGAAGTTGCCGCGGGAGAAGTCGACGTCGTTGCGCTGGTACTGCATGGAGACGAACTTGCGGATGAGCGTGTCGCGGTTGATCTGCATGCCCACCTGCAGGGCGACCATCGCGTTCATGTACTGCTCGGGCTGCCCGAGGCCGTAGATGCAGGACACCGTGCTCACGACCACCACGTCGCGGCGGCTGAGCAGCGAGTTCGTGGTGGAGTGGCGCAGGCGCTCGACCTCGGCGTTGACCGAGGAGTCCTTCTCGATGAACGTGTCCGTCTGCGGGACGTAGGCCTCGGGCTGGTAGTAGTCGTAGTAGGAGACGAAGTACTCGACCGCGTTGTCGGGCATGAGCTCGCGGAACTCCGTCGCCAGCTGGGCTGCCAGCGTCTTGTTGTGCGCGAGGATGAGCGTCGGCCGCTGGACCTTCTCGATGAGCCAGGCCGCCGTGGCGGACTTGCCGGTGCCGGTGGCGCCGAGGAGGACGATGTCGGGCTCGCCCGCGTTCACCCGACCCGCCAGCTCGGCGATGGCCGTGGGCTGGTCGCCGCTCGGAGAGTACTCGCTGACGACCTTGAAGGGACGCACGGACCGGGTGGGCTGCATGCCCTCGAGTCTACGAGCGGCCTCCGACACCGCCGGACAGGTTCGCCCACAGCCGATCGGTCTGCGCGAGCGTGCTCGCCAGCGAGACTCCGGAGTCGACGACGTCGTCCGCGATGGCGAGGCGCTCCGCGTCCGTGGCCTGCGAGGCGATGCGCCGCTCGGCCTCCTCGGGGGGCATGCCGCGGAGCTCGACCAGGCGTCGGATCCGCTCCTCGCGGGGCGCGTGGACCACCACGATCCGGTCGAACTCGTCGACGCGGCCGGACTCGACCAGCAGGGGGATGTCGTAGACGACGACCGCGTCCGGGTCCTGCTCCTCCGCCTCGGCCATGCGCCGGGCGAACAGCGCGCGGACGGCCGGATGCGTGATCGCCTCCAGGTCGCGACGGGCGTCCGGGTCGCGGAAGACGACGGCGCCGAGCTCGGGCCGGTCCAGCGAGCCGTCGGCCGCGATGACGTCCGAGCCGAAGCGGCGCGCGATCTCCGCCAGCGCCGGCGTGCCGGGCTCCACCACCTCGCGGGCCAGGCGATCGGCGTCGATGCGCACGGCGCCGAGCTCCGCCAGACGGTCGGCCACCACCGTCTTGCCCGCGGCGATGCCGCCCGTCAGTCCGATCCTCCGCATCCACCCAGCCTAGGCGCGCGGGGCATGGGCGGCGCTCGGGGCCGGGGACGACGGAGGCGGCTCTCCCGGTAGGGAGAGCCGCCTCGTCATGGTGCGGGTGGTGCTACTTCGAGCTGGACAGCTTCTCGCGCAGGGCGGCGAGGCTCTCGTCGTCCGCCAGCGTTCCGGCGCCCGTCGAGTCGCTCGTGAAGCCGGGGCCGGCGGACGTGATGCCCGTGTCGGCCGCCTCGGCCTCGGCTGCCGCCGCGACCTGCTTCTTGTGGGCCTCCCAGCGGGCCTGGGCTGCGGCGTACTGCTGCTCCCAGGTCTCGCGCTGCGACTCGAAGCCTTCCTTCCACTCGTTGGTCTCCGGGTCGAAGCCCTCGGGGTACTTGTAGTTCCCCTGGTCGTCGTACTCGGTGAGCATGCCGTAGAGGGCCGGGTCGAACTCGGTGCCCTCGGGGTCGACGCCGTCATTGGCCTGCTTGAGGCTCAGCGAGATGCGGCGACGCTCGAGGTCGATGTCGATGACCTTGACGAACACCTCGTCGCCGACGGACACGACCTGCTCGGCGAGCTCGACGTGCTTGCCGGACAGCTCCGAGATGTGCACGAGGCCCTCGATGCCCTCGGCCACGCGGACGAACGCACCGAACGGCACCAGCTTGGTGACCTTGCCGGGCGCGACCTGGCCGATGGCGTGCGTGCGGGCGAAGACCTGCCACGGGTCCTCCTGCGTCGCCTTGAGCGACAGCGAGACGCGCTCGCGGTCCAGGTCGACCTCGAGGATCTCGACGGTCACCTCCTGGCCCACCTCGACGACCTCGCTGGCGTGCTCGATGTGCTTCCAGCTGAGCTCGGAGACGTGCACGAGCCCGTCGACGCCGCCCAGGTCCACGAACGCACCGAAGTTGACGATCGAGGAGACCACGCCCTTGCGGACCTGGCCCTTCTGGAGGTTGTTGAGGAACGTGCTGCGGCTCTCGGACTGCGTCTGCTCGAGCAGGGCGCGGCGCGACAGGACCACGTTGTTGCGGTTCTTGTCGAGCTCGAGGATCTTGGCCTCGATCTCCTGGCCGAGGTACGGCGTGAGGTCGCGGACGCGGCGCAGCTCGATGAGCGAGGCCGGGAGGAAGCCGCGGAGGCCGATGTCGACGATGAGGCCGCCCTTGACGACCTCGATGACGGTGCCGGTGACGACGCCGTCGGACTCCTTGATCTTCTCCACGTCGCCCCACGCGCGCTCGTACTGCGCGCGCTTCTTCGACAGGATCAGACGGCCTTCCTTGTCCTCCTTCTGGAGGACGAGGGCCTCGACGGTGTCGCCGACCTTGACGACCTCCGTGGGGTCGACGTCGTGCTTGATGGACAGCTCACGCGAGGGGATGACGCCCTCGGTCTTGTAGCCGACGTCGATCAGGACCTCGTCCCGATCGATCTTCACGACGGTGCCCTCGATGAGGTCCCCGTCGTTGAAGAACTTCAGTGTCTTCTCGACCGCGGCGAGGAAGTCCTCAGCAGATCCGATGTCGTTGATCGCGACCTGCTTGGGCGCCTTGTCGGTCGTTGCGATTGTCATGTAGTTAGTGCTCCAGGATGGGCATGAATAAGGCCGCGGACGCGGACCCGCGCGGGTACCGGTCGAGCGGCGGACGGATGGGTCGTCGCAGAAGTGCGACAGTCGATCTTCAGACCCGGCCCGGGAGGCGGGACAACCGCGCCGCGCGGGACCGTCACGCGGCGCGTGCCCGGACGATCAGCGGAGGACCGCGACCCGCAGCGTGTCGAGGCCGACGCCGCCGATGTCGAGCGCCCGGCGGTGGAATTCGCGGATGTCGAAGGCGTCGCCCTCGCGGCGGCGCGTCTCGTACCGGAGGTCCTCCCAGATGCGCTGACCGACCTTGTAGGAGGGCGCCTGGCCCGGCCAGCCGAGGTACCGGTTGACCTCGAAGCGCACGAACAACGGGTCCATGTTGACGTTCCGGCCCATGAAGTCGAAGGCGAAGTCCGCGTCCCAGACGGCGTCGCCGTCGGGCACGCGCTTGCCGAGGTGGACGCCGATGTCGAGCACCACGCGCGCGGCGCGCATGCGCTGGCCGTCGAGCATGCCGAGGCGGTCGGCCGGATCGTCGAGGTAGCCGAGCTCCTGCATGAGGCGCTCGGCGTACAGCGCCCAGCCCTCCGCGTGCCCCGAGGTGCCCGCGAAGCGGCGCCACGTGTTCAGCTCGGCCTTGTTGTAGGTGGCCTGCGCGATCTGCAGGTGATGCCCGGGGACGCCCTCGTGGTAGACGGTGGTGAGCTCGCGCCAGGTGTCGAACTGGGTGACGCCCTCGGGCACGGACCACCACATGCGGCCCGGGCGGCTGCAGTCGTCCGCGGGGCCGGAGTAGTAGATGCCGCCCTCCTGCGTGGGGGCGATCATGCACTCGAGGGCGCGGATCTCCTCGGGGATGTCGAAGTGCGTGCGTCCGAGCTCCTCGACGGCGCGGTCGCTCGTCTCCTGCATCCAGGCCCGGAGGGCGTCCGTGCCGTGGAGCTTGCGCGACGCGTCGCCGTCGAGGTGCGCGATGGCCTCCAGGACGCTCGCGCCCGGGAGGATCTCCCGGGCGATGGACTCCTGCTCCTCGACCATGCGGGCGAGCTCGCCCACGCCCAACTGTAGGTCTCGTCGAGGTCGACCTCCGCGCCGAGGAACGACCAGGGAGCGGAGCGCGTACTGCTCCCGGCCCACGGCGTCGGCGTCGCGGCCGGCGGGCTCGAGCTCGGAGCCGAGGAACGCCGCGAGGCGCTCGTAGGCGGAGCGGGCCTCCTCGGCACGGGCGCCGAGGTCGCTGCCGGAGGGACGCGGGCAGCTCGCCGGCGTCGGTAGCGCCTCCTCGGCGAAGCCGCGGAAGAAGCCGTCGGGCGCGGCCTGGCGCTGCACCTGGCCGAGGACCTCGCGGATCTGGCGCTTCGCGGGCACCTGGCCGCGGCGCACGCCCTCGCGCAGCGTCTCGATGTAGCCGTCGACCGCGCCGGCGACGTTGCCGAGGCGCGTCGCGACGTGCTCCCAGTCGCCCTCGGTCGCGGTCGGGGAGATGTCGAACACCTCGCGGATGCCCTGGGCGGGCGAGGCGATGAGCGTTGCGGTCGGAGAGGTGGACGCCCGCGTCGTGCATCTCGACGTCGAGCTCCAGCTCGCGCGTGAGGTCCATGCGGGTGACCTCGTCCACCGCGTCGACCGGCCGTGCGGCGTGGAGCTGCCGGATGACGGACCGCGCCGCGTCCGCGCGTGGGCGGCGTGCCCGGCGGGCGAGTGGTCGCCGTACTCGCCCTCGCGCCCGGGGCGGCCGAGGTAGACCCGCTCCTCGGGGTGCAGCTCGAGGGAGGTGTCGATCCACCCCTCGGCGATGCGGTCGATGTCCGTCTGCGGTCGGGGGGCCCTCGGCGTCGTCGTCATCCCTCGACCGTACCGGCTCCCAGGAGGGACCGGACGGCCGCGGGATCGGTCGCGCCGCGCAGCTGCTCGGCGCGGAGCGGGTCGAGCAGGATCTCCGCGAGGCGCGACAGCAGCGCGATGTAGACCGCCGCCCCGTGGCGGCGATCCCGATGACGATGCGGACCTCGTGCCCGTCCCAGTCGACGCCGTCGGGCAGGCGGAGGAGGCTGATCGCGTCGGCCCGCACCAGGTCGCGGCCGGCGGCGAGCGTGCCGTGCGGGACGGCGACGCCCTCGCCCACGAACGTGGACACGGAGCGCTCCCGCTCCACCATGGCCTCGACGTAGGCGGGCTCGAAGACGGCACCCGCCGCCACCAGCGCCTCCGGCCTGGCGGATGGCGTCCTGCCGGTCGTCGGCGTGCGCGGCGAGCCGGATGGAGCCGTCCGCGAGGAGGTCGGAGAGTCGGGCCTGGGTCATGCGCTGGTGCTCCTCATGCTGGGGGTGGAAGGGCCGGCGGGGGCGCCGCCGGTGGTACAGCCGCGGCCCACGAGTCCCGCGGCCGACCTGCACCTCGAGCGGGACCCGCAGGTCCGCCGCGTGGGCCATGCGGTCGGTGACGATCGCCTCGAGCGCGTCCCACTCCCCCGCGGCGACCTCGAGGATGAGCTCGTCGTGGACCTGGAGCAGCATGCGCGACTCCATGCCGCGCTCGCGCATGTCGGCCTCGATGCGGATCATCGCGATCTTCATGATGTCGGCGGCCGAGCCCTGGATGGGCGCGTTGAGCGCGGCGCGCTCGGCGTTGTCGCGCAGCACCCGGTTCGGGCTGGTGAGGTCGGGGAACCGACGGCGGCCGAGGTCGGTCTGCATCCTCGCCGGCCACGCGCCTCCTCCACACCCAGGAGGTGGTGGCGAAGCAGGCGAGCGGGCGAAGTTGGTCATCAGCTGCGATCAGCAGCGCGATCGCCGCTGCTTGGACGGCCCGAAGGCGCTCAGCCGTAGCGAAGGCCGTGGCTCATGGCCTTGACCTTGGTGCGGGCGTACTTCGGGCTGGCGTCGGCCCGCTCGACGACGAAGATGCGGGATCCCACGAACCGGTGCAGGTCCTCCCCGCCGCGAACGCCTCGATGAGGCCCTCGTCGCCCGAGAGGTGCGCCATGATCCGCATCTCGATCTGCGAGTAGTCGGCCGTGAGCAGGGTCTACGAAGCCCTCGCCCACGCGGATGGCGCTGGATGCGGCGACCCTCCTCGGTGCGCACCGGGATGTTCTGCAGGTTCGGGTCGTTCGAGGAGATGCGGCCCGTGGTCGTGCCGGTCTGCACGTACGTGGTGTGAATACGCTCGTCGTCCCGATCCCGCGCTCGAGCGTCTGGATGATCTGCCGCAGCTTGCTCGCGTCCCGGTGCTCGAGGAGGAGGTCGAGGAACGGGTGCGGGTTCGACGCCTGGAGGTCGGCGAGGGCGCCGGCGTCCGTCGAGAAGCCCGTCTTGTTGGCCCGCGTCTTCGGCATGCCGAGCTGGTCGAAGAGGACCTCCTGCAGCTGCTCGGGCGATCCGAGGTTGATCTCCCTGCCGATCTCCGCGAACGCGCGCTGGGCGAGGTCGGTGATGCGCTCCTGCAGCTGCGCGCTGAGCTCCGCGAGCCCGGCGCGGTCGGTCGCCACGCCCCGCAGCTCCATCTCCACCAGCACGAGGAGGGTGGGCATCTCGATGTCGACGAGGACCCCAAGA
>NZ_CEEDAR010000004.1:0-108743 GCF_979252985.1 Clavibacter sp. AC415
ATCTCCCTTGAGGCCGACGACGACCTCGACGCCGGAGTCGCGGAGGTTCAGCGCGTGCGCGTGGCCCTGCGAGCCGTAGCCGATGACGGCCACCTTGCTGCCCTGGATGAGCGAGAGGTCGGCGTCCTTGTCGTAGACGATGTCAGTCACGTGGTGGATCTCCTTGTTCTGTCGTCCCCGCGGGTGACGCGAGGGGCGGCGCCGGGCAGCCCCGCGCGGACGCGGGGTCGGATCTGATGGGTCGGGAGGTGGGCTACGCCGTGCGGAACACGCGGTCGGTGATGGACTTCGACCCGCGGCCCATGGCGAGGCAGGCCGACTGCGCGAGCTCCTTGATGCCGAAGGGCTGAGCACGCGGAGCAGGGCCTGGACCTTGCCCGAGTCGCCCGTGACCTCGATGATGAGCGCGTCCGTGGCCACGTCGACGACGCGGGCGCGGAAGAGGTTCACGGCCTCGAGCACCTGCGAGCGGGTCGTGTTGTCGACGCGCACCTTGACGAGCAGGTGCTCGCGCTCTACCGCCTGGCCGGGGTCGAGCTCCACGATCTTGATGACGTTGACGAGCTTGTTCAGCTGCTTGGTCACCTGCTCGAGCGGGAGCGCCTCGACGTCGACGACGACCGTGATGCGGGACAGGCCCTCGATCTCGCTGGCGCCCACGGCGAGCGACTCGATGTTGAAGCCGCGGCGGGCGAACAGGCCCGCGACGCGGGTCAGGAGGCCCGGCTTGTCCTCCACCAGGAGGCTCAGGATGTGGCTCACTTCTCGTCCTCCCGGTCTCGGCGAGGTCGTCGTCCCAGTCGGGCGCGTGGTCGCGGGCGTACTGCATGGTGCTGTCGCCGAGGCCCTGCGGGACCATCGGCCACACCATCGCGTCGCGGCTGACCACGAAGTCGATGACGACGGGGCGGTCGTTGGTCGCGAGCGCCAGGCGGATCGCGTCGTCCACCTCCTCGGGCTTGGTCACGCGGATCCCGAGGGCGCCGTAGGCGTCGGCCATCTTCACGAAGTCGGGCACCATGCGGGTGCCGCCGCCCGTGTTGAGGTCGGTGTTGGAGTAGCGGCCCTCGTAGAACAGGGTCTGCCACTGCCGCACCATGCCGAGCGACGAGTTGTTGATGATCGCGACCTTGATGGGCATGTTGTTCATCGTGCAGGTGGCGAGCTCCTGGTTGGTCATCTGGAAGCAGCCGTCGCCGTCGATTCCCACACGTGGCGGTCGGGCTGGGCGACCTTCGCGCCCATCGCGGCGGGCACCGAGTAGCCCATGGTGCCGGCGCCGCCGGAGTTCAGCCAGGAGTTGGGGCGCTCGTACTTGATGAACTGCGCCGCCCACATCTGGTGCTGGCCGACGCCGGAGGAACACGCCCTCCGGGCCGGTGATCTCGCCGATGCGCTGGATGACGTACTGGGGCGCGCGAGGGCGCCGTCCGCGGGCGGCGTGTAGCCGAGTGGGGAACTCCTCGCGGAGCCCCTCGAGGTACGTCCACCAGTCGGCGATGTCCTGCGGGGCGGAGGCGGGCGGCCTTCGCCTCGCGGAAGGCGACGACGAGGTCGGCGATGACGTCCTTCGCGTCGCCCACGATGGGGACGTCGGCGATGCGGATCTTCGAGATCTCGGCGGGGTCGACGTCGACGTGCACGACCTTCGCGTTCGGGGCGAACAGCGATGCCTTGCCGGTGACGCGGTCGTCGAAGCGGGCACCGAGCGAGACGAGGAGGTCGGACTCCTGCAGCGCCAGCACGGCCGGGACCGTGCCGTGCATCCCGGGCATGCCGAGCTGCTGCGGGTGGGAGTCGGGGAAGGCGCCGCGGGCCATGAGCGTCGTGACGACGGGCGCGCCGACCGCCTCGGCGAGCGCCAGCAGCTCCTCGTGCGCCTTGGCGCGGATGACCCCGCCGCCCACGTAGTAGACCGGGCTTCTTCGCCTCGACCAGCAGCTGCGCGGCGGCCTGGATCTGCTTGCCGTGCGCCTTGACGACCGGGCGGTAGCCGGGGAGGTCGATCTTCGGCGGCCAGTGGAACGGCGCCTCGAGCTGCTGCGCGTCCTTCGTGATGTCGACGAGCACCGGGCCCGGCGGCCCGTGGAGGCGATGGTACGCCGACGCGATGGTCGACGGGATGTCCTCGGGCCGCGTCACCAGGAAGCTGTGCTTCGTGATGGGCATCGTGATGCCCACGATGTCCGCCTCCTGGAAGGCGTCGGTGCCCATGAGGGTGGAGAAGACCTGGCCCGTGATGGCGAGGAGCGGGACCGAGTCCATGTACGCGTCCGCGATGGCGGTGACGAGGTTCGTCGCGCCCGGCCCGGAGGTCGCGATGCAGATGCCGTGCGTCCGCTCGAGGACGCGTAGCCCTGCGGTGGGCCGGCGCCCTGCGGCTCGTGGCGGACGAGGATGTGGCGCAGCTTCGTCAGTCTCATGAGCGGGTCGTAGGTGGGGAGGATGGCGCCGCCGGGGAGGCCGAAGATGTCGTCGACCCCGAGGAGCTCGAGGGTGCGGACGACGGCCTCGGCTCCGGTGAGCATCTCGTCGCCGGTGGTGGTGGGGGCCTGCGGCGTGGGCGGCGGGGTGGGCAGAGCTGGCATGAGTGCGCGATTCCTGGGAGAGGGTGCGGAAGGTGAGGAGGGGGAGGGCATCCCGGCTCATCGCGCCCTCGGCGGCCGAGTGCACGAGACGGGCGTACTTGGCGAGGACTCCGCGCGTGTAGCGCGGCGGGAGAGGTGCCCACCCCTCACGGCGGGCGGCGAGCTCGGCCTCGTCGACCAGTAGGTCGAGCGTGCGAGCGGCGATGTCGACGCGGATCCGGTCTCCATCGCGCACGAAGGCGACGGGACCTGCGTCCACCGCCTCGGGAGCCATGTGGCCGATGCGCCAGTCCGGTTGTGCCGCCTGAGAATCGACCGTCCGTCAAGAGTAGTACATCCTTGCCGAGGCCGGCGCCCTTGATGGCGCCGGTGATGGCGAGCATCTCGCGCATGCCGGGGCCGCCCTTCGGACCCTCGTCACCGCGGATGACGACGACGTCGCCCTTCGAGATGCGGCCCTCCGTCAGCGCGTCCATGGCGGCGCGCTCGCGCTCGAAGAACACGCGGGCCGGGCCCTCGAACACGTCGAGGTCGAAGCCGGCGGTCTTGAGCGACCACCGCGCCCTCCGGGGCGAGCGACCCGTGCAGGACGCTGATGCCGCCGGTCGGCGTGGATGGGGTCGTCGAGCGTGCGGATGACCGTGCCGTCGAGGTCCGCGAGGTCCATCGACTCCAGGTTCTCCCGCATGGTGCGGCCCGTGACCGTCATGACGTCGCCGTGGAGGAGGCCCGCGTCGAGCAGGGCCTTCATGACCACGGGCACGCCGCCGACGCGGTCGACGTCGTTCATGACGAAGCGCCCGAAGGGCTTGAGGTCGCCGAGGTGCGGGACGCGGTCGGCGATGCGGTTGAAGTCGGACAGCTGCAGGTCGACCTCGGCCTCGCGCGCGATGGCGAGGAGGTGGAGGACCGCGTTCGTGGAGCCGCCGAACGCCATGACGACGGAGATGGCGTTCTCGAACGCCTCCTTGGTCATGATGTCGCGCGCCGTGATGCCCTTCGCGATGAGGTTGACGACGGCCTCGCCGGAGCGGTGCGCGAAGTAGTCGCGGCGGCGGTCGGCGCTCGGCGGCGCGGCCGAGCCCGGCAGGCTCATGCCGAGGGCCTCGGCGACGCTCGCCATGGTGTTGGCCGTGTACATGCCGCCGCAGGCGCCCTCGCCCGGGCAGATGGCCTTCTCGATGCGGGTCAGGTCCTCCTGGCTCATCGTGCCGGCCTTGCACGCGGCTACGGCCTCGAAGGCGTCGATGATCGTGACGTCCTTCTCGGTGCCGTCGGAGAGCTTGACCCAGCCGGGCGCGATGGACCCCGCGTAGAGGAACACCGACGACAGGTCGAGGCGGGCGGCCGCCATGAGCATGCCGGGCAGCGACTTGTCGCAGCCGGCGAGGAGCACCGAGCCGTCGAGGCGCTCGGCCATCATCACGGTCTCGACGCTGTCGGCGATGACCTCGCGGGAGACGAGCGAGAAGTGCATGCCCTCGTGGCCCATGGAGATGCCGTCGCTGACGGAGATGGTGCCGAACTGGAGCGGGTAGCCGCCGCCCGCGTGGACGCCCTCCTTCGACGCCTGCGCGAGGCGGTCGAGGCTGAGGTTGCAGGGGGTGATCTCGCTCCAGGAGCTGGCGACGCCGATCTGGGGCTTCACCCAGTCCTCGTCGCCCATGCCGACGGCGCGGAGCATGCCGCGCGCCGCGGTGGCCTCGATCCCATCGGTGACGTCGCGGCTCCGGGCTTCATGTCGATCTCAGGCATGGCATGAGTTTAGGTCCTCGCAGGGAGCACTCCCGGCGTCGGACGGAGCGGACGGAGCCGCGCGGACGGGCGGGATCGTCAGCCGATGCCCGGGGGCAGGCCTCCGGCGCGCGCGTCGTCGTCCCGGCCGTCGTGCCCGGGGTCGGCGGCGACGGGCGACTCCACGTCGCGGGGGCCCGCTCCGCCGGCGACGTGGCCGGCCTCCTCGGCGGCGATGTTCTCCGCGGATCCCACGGGCAGCGTGGACGCATCCACCTCGTCGGCCGCGCGCAGCTCGTCATGGGCGCGGTCGATCGCCTCCTCCAGCTCGTCGACGAGGAGGTCCTCGCGGAGGAAGTGGCGGAGGCGGTATCCCGCGCGGCCGACCATGTGCGCCGAGACGGGAGCCGTCAGCATCTGGAAGAGGAGGACGGGGACGAGCATCACCGCGGTGCTGAGGCTCTGCGACTGCAGGGCGAGGGCGAGGAGCACCAGGATCACGCCGAGGATCTGCGGCTTGGTCGCGGCGTGCATGCGCGCCAGCGGGTCGGGGAAGCGCAGGAGGCCCACGCCCGCCGCGACCGACAGGACGCCGCCGAGGACCAGCAGCACCAGGCTGACGAGGTCGAGGGCGTCGGCGAGCGGTCCGGACACGAGGATGTCGTTCACGACGGGTCCTGCTTCGAGACGTAGCGGGCGACGGCGACCGTGGCGAGGAACGCCGTCATGGCGAGCACGAGCATGACGGGGACCGTGCGCGTGTGGCCGTTGTAGATCATCTCGGCGCCCAGCACGCAGATGAGCGTGGTGAGGAGCACGTCGGACGCGATGATCCGGTCGAGGATGCTGGGGCCGCGGACGATGCGGACGACGGCCATCACGGCCGCGGCGAAGAACAGCGCGCCGACCACGACGTAGCCGACCTGCATGACGACGCTGACGACAAGCTCCTCCCCCTGTGGTCGTGATGGTAGTCCGGCCTCCAGGTCGCGATCGCGCACGAGCTCGTGCGCGCGCTGCTTCCGGCTCTGCAGGAGCGGCTCCCGGCCGGACTCCCGGCGCTCGCGGTTGATCCGCCAGATGTCGTCGGCCGTGCCCAGCGTGTACACGATGCGGCTCTCCACCCGCAGGGTGTTCTCGCGCACGCGCTCCACCGCTCCCGGGGGTCGAGGTGCCGAGGGCGTGCAGGTACAGGATCGAGCGCTCGCGGGCTCGCTCCACCACGATCGAGCCGGGGACGAGCGAGACCACCTCGGCCGCGAGCGTCATGACGAAGTCGCTGCGCGTGTGGAGGTGCACGGCGATGACCGCGTTGACGGGGACGCGGCGCCAGTCGAAGGCCTGTGCGGCCACCTGGAAGGAGGCGCGCACCAGGTCGACCGGCGAAGTGGCCGAGCAGGATGAACGCCCACCGGATGTCGAACCGGCCGGACAGCTCCACGGGCGGCAGGTAGAACACGCGCGTCACCAGGAGCGCGAGGACGATGCCGGTGACCACCGAGATGACCGTGACGTGGCCCCATAGGAGGAGCCAGAGGATCACGAGCCACACGAGCAGGGGCAGCTGCACGAGCAGGGTCAGCCGCTCGGCCCGGGCGCGGGCGCGACGCGGCGTCATCGGACGCCTCCCGGGGAACACGGTCTCGACGTAGCCCTGCTCGCCGGAGCCGACGCCGGACCCGGGACCGGTGAGGCTCTCCCCCGCACGCTCGGCGAGCGCGTAGACGGGGCCGGCGAAGACGGTGAGGGCGACGCTGACGACGACCATGCCGGCCGTCGCGCCCGTCATGAGCACTGGCGTCTCGACCGTCGTGACCGCCTCGCCGCCCGGGCGCTCGGAGAGCTGGTCGAGCAGCGGGACTCGTAGTCCTCGACCTCCTCCGCTCCGCGCCAGAACGCCATGTTCCAGACGCGGGCGAGGGCGTAGAGCGTGAGGAGGCTGGTGGCCGCGCCCGCCGCGATGACCGCGTAGGTGAGCCAGCCGCCGACCTCGGCACCCGAGTCGAAGAGCGCGACCTTGCCGATGAAGCCGGAGAACGGGGGGATGCCGCCGAGGTTCAGCGCCGGGATGAAGAACAGGATCGCCATGACCGGCGCCGCCTTCAGCAGGCCGCCGAGCCGGTCTGATGGACGTGCTGCCGCCCGCTGCGCTCGATGAGAACCCGACGCGAGGAGAGCGTGCCGTCCGCACCACGATGTGGTGGATCACGTAGTAGATGGTCGCCGTCATGCCCGCGACGGTGTTGAGGGCGATGCCGAAGATCATGTACCCGATGTGGCTCACGAGCGTGAACGACAGGAGCCTCTTGATGTCGGCCTGCGCGACCGCGCCGAGGATGCCGATGACCATGGTCAGCGCCGCGACCACCATGAGCGCCGTGGAGAGCTGGTCGGTGGGGAGCATGACCGTCTCCGTGCGGAGGATCGCGTAGACGCCGACCTTCGTGAGCAGACCCTGCGAACACCGCCGTGACGGGCGCGGGCGCCGTCGGGTAGGAGTCCGGCAGCCAGAACGACAGCGGGAAGACCGCCGCCTTGATGCCGAAGGCGACCAGCAGCATGATGTGCAGGATCAGCTGCACGTCCGGCGGGATCTCGTCGAGCCGCACCGAGATCTGGGCGATGTTCACCGTGCCGAGGGCGCCGTAGATCATCGCGATCGAGGCGAGGAACAGCATCGACGAGACCAGGCTGACGACGATGTACGTGACGCCCGCGCGGATGCGCGCCTCCGTGCCGCCGAGGGTGAGGAGCACGTAGCTCGCCACCAGCAGGATCTCGAAGCCGACGTAGAGGTTGAACAGGTCGCCCGCGACGAAGGCGTTGAAGACGCCCGCGGCGAGGATGAGGTACGTCGGGTTGTAGATGGAGACCGGCGTCTCGCCGTCGCCGTCCTCGAGGCCCTGCCCGATCGAGAACATGAGGACCGCCAGCAGCACGATCGACGAGATCAGCAGCATCAGCGCGGAGAGCCGGTCGACGACGAGGACGATGCCGAACGGCGCCGCCACCCGCCGACCTCGACGGACTGGCCGCCCTGCTGGTCGACCAGGACGAGGAGCACGGCGCTGATCGCCACCACGATCACGAGCGCCAGCACGGAGACCGCCACCTGGAGGCGGCGCTGACGCGCGGCGACGAGCGCGGCGGCCGCGCCGAGGAGCGGCACCAGGACGACGAGCGGGATGAGGGACTGGAACACGGTCACTTCGCCTCGCCCCCGTCCGTCGCGCCACGGTCGTGCCGTTCCGCGCGGATGGTGCGGAAGTCGCGGTGGTCGTCGTCGTCGGCGGAGTCGTCGATGGCTTCTTCCAGGTCGGATCGGTTGTCGCGCAGCTGCCGGGCGGAGGCGATGGCCGCCTCCGCATTGGTGCCGAACTCGGTGTCGTCGTCGTCCGGGACGGTCGGCTCCTCGCCGAGTCCCGTGCGCGGGCCGCGCATCGCGAGGTCGTCCTCGTCGTCCGTGACGACGTCGGCGTTCGCCAGGCGCCAGGAGCGGTAGATGAGCGCCATCAGGAACGCGGAGACGCCGAAGGTGATGACGATGGCGGTGAGGATGAGCGCCTGCGGCAGCGGGTCCGCGTACTCCGACGGGTCGACGTCCTCGTCGTAGATGGGCGCGAGGCCCACCCGCCCGGACATGATGAGGATGAGGATGTTGGTCGCGTTGCCGACGAGCAGGAACCCGAGGAGCACGCGCGTCATGCTGCGCTCGAGCATGAGGTAGATTCCCGTCGCGTACAGCGCGGCCATGATCACGATGAGGGTGACGGAGACGCTCACACGCTCACCCCCTGCTCGGTCTCGATGCCGTCCGCTCCCTGCTCGACCGTGCGGTCGCTCTCCTCCTGGCGGTCGACCTCCGCGCCGAGGCTGCGGAGCACGTCGAGACGCGCAGGCCGACGACGACGAGGTAGACGCCGACGTCGAAGAAGGTGCTGGTGACGAACTCGACGTGCCCGATGAGCGGCACCTCGGTGTCGATCCAGGTGGAGGCGAGGGCGTCGGCGCCGAAGACGAGGGGCACGGCGGCGGTGCCGACCGCGAACACGAGGCCCGTGCCGAGCACTCGTCCGGCGTCGACGGGGGCCGCCGCGCCGAGCTCGCAGCGGGCCGCCCGCGAGGTACCGGGCGACGAGGGCCATGCCCGCGAGGAGGCCGCCCGCGAAGCCGCCGCCCGGCAGGTTGTGACCCGCGAACAGCAGGTAGACGGACACGACGATGAGGCTGTGGAAGAGGAGGCGCACGACGACCTCGAGCAGGATCGACCGGTTCTGGGGCGCGAGGGTGCGCCCCGCGAGGAGCCAGGGGCTGCGCTCCGAGCGCCGGCTGTCCTTCAGCGCCTGGCGGGACATGCCGTGCGGCCGTCGGCGCCCTGCTCGACCTCGAGCGGAGCGGCGTCCGGGTCGCGCCGGCCGGAGAGCCGGGCGAGGAGGCTGCGGCGCGACGGCGCCGTGAAGACGGGGCAGCGAGTCGGTGCGGCGGTTGAGGAAGATGAGGCTGGCGACGCCCGTGGCCGCCACGATGAGCACGGAGATCTCGCCCATGGTGTCCCAGCCGCGCATGTCGACGAGCGTGACGTTCACGACGTTGCTGCCGTGACCCTGCTCGTAGGCGAGGCGCGGGAACTCGAGCGAGATGGGCGTCGCCACGCGGGCGCCGAGCGCGACGACCGCCACTGTGGACATCAGCACGGCGACCGCGATGCCGATGGACGCCCGCCAGACGGGGTGCACCGAGCGGTTCCGCTCCCCCAGCCGCACGGGCAGGCGGCGGAGGACGAGCACGAACGCGACCAGCGTGATCGTCTCGATGAGCACCTGCGTGAGCGCGAGGTCGGGCGCTGTGCAGCGCGAAGAGGGCGGCCATGCCGTACCCGGTGACGCCCACGAGGACGACCGCCTGGAACCGCTTGCCGGCGCGCGCGGCGGCGATGGCCGCGACGATCATCACGATGCCGATGACGGGCTGCGCGGGGTGGTCGAAGGGCACCGCGGTGGTCGGCCAGGACCGGTTGAGCGCGAGCGCGGCGCCGACCGAGCCGATGAGCACCAGCAGGATGACGCCCAGGTAGAACGGCAGCGAGCCGCGCTGCGTGGTGGCGGTGGTGCGCGCCGCGACCCGGTCGATGAGGCGCATGGACGCCCAGTAGATGCGCGCCGCGTCGATCCACGACGGCACCCGCGACTGCAGCGCGAACACCCCGTCGCGGAGGCGGAACATCGCGAGGCCCACCACGAGCGTGCCCGCGGAGATGAACAGCGCGGGCTCCAGCCCGTGCCAGAGGGCCAGGTGGTAGGTGTGGTCCGGCTCCCCGGACGTCCCCGCGCTGACGGCGGGCAGCGTGTCCGCGTACCCGGCGACCCAGCCGTCGACCGACGATGCGAGGAACCCGAGCACCAGCCCGGTCGCGGCGAGGACGGCGGGCGGCACGAGGAAGTCGAGGTGCTCGTGCACCGGCTGGACCTCGTCCACCCCGCGCTTGCGGGCGAACGCGCCCCACATGAAGCGCGCGCTGTAGGCGACCGTGAGGCACGAGCCGACGGAGACGCCCACGAGCGCGACCCAGCCGAGGCCGCCGCCGAGCTCCGCGTCGAGGAGGAGCCCCGAGAGCACGGCCTCCTTGGCGACGAAGCCGAGGAACGGCGGGAGGCCCGCCATGCTGGCGAGGGCGAGCGCCGTGATGACCGCGAGGACCGGCGCCTTGCGGCCGAGGCCGCTGATCTTGCGGAGGTCGCGGGTGCCGGCCCGGTGGTCCACCACGCCCACGACGAGGAACAGGGTGGCCTTGAACAGTGCGTGCGCGAGGAGGAGGGCGACGCCCGCGAGGGCCGCGTCGCGCGTGCCGTAGCCCACCACGACGGTGAGGAACCCCAGCTGGCTCACGGTGCCGTAGGCGAGGACGAGCTTCAGGTCCATCTGCTTCAGCGCGCGCCAGCCGCCGACGAGCATGGTCGCGACGCCGAGGCCCACCAGGAGGACGCGCCAGC
The DNA here is from genome assembly GCF_979252985.1 of Clavibacter sp. AC415. NCBI lineage: Bacteria > Bacillati > Actinomycetota > Actinomycetes > Micrococcales > Microbacteriaceae > Clavibacter > Clavibacter sp. AC415. Next base: position 10,313 of record NZ_CEEDAR010000004.1, read on the forward strand.
CCGGGACGTCCGCGTAGCCCGGGGCCAGGCGCGCGATGAGGTAGATGCCCGCCTTCACCATCGCGGCGGCGTGGAGGTACGCGCTCACGGGGGTCGGCGCGGCCATGGCGGCCGGGAGCCAGAAGTGGAAGGGGACGAGCGCCGACTTCGAGAGCGCGCCGAGGAGGACCAGCACGACGGCTACGGGGATCAGCGGGCCGCCGGGTGGATCCGCCACGAGCGACGCGAGGCTCGTCGTGCCGCCCGCGACCGAGAGGATGACGAGCCCGACGAGCATCGCGAGCCCGCCGGCCGTGGTGACGAGGAGCGCCTGCAGGGCGGCGCCGCGGCTCGCCTTCTTGCCCGTGTAGTGGCCGATGAGCAGGTAGGAGAGGACGCTCGTGGCCTCCCAGAACGTGAACAGCACGAAGACGTCGTCGGCGAGCACCAGGCCGTACATGACGCCGGCGAACGCGAGCAGGAGTCCCGCGAACCGTCCCAGGCCCTCCTCCGACGAGCGGAAGTAGCGGGCGCAGTACAGGAGCACCAGCGCGCCGACGCCCGTGACGACGAGCGAGAGGAGCCACGACAGCGCGTCCATGCGCATGTCGAGGGCGATGCCGAGCGACGGGATCCAGGTGAGGCGCTCGACGACCTCGCCGTCCGGCAGGACCGCCGGCGCCTGCGCGACGGTGTAGGCGAAGGCCGCCGCGGGCACGAGGGCGGCGACGAGGAAGGCACGGACGCCCATGGCGCGGGCGAGGAACGGCACGGCGACGGACGCCAGGAGGAACACCGAGAGGAGGACGAGCACGTACGGTCTCCCTCGCGAGTCGGCTGGTGTCCCAGTCTACCTGGGCTCCGCCTGGGAGTTCGGGGACGGGTGCGTCAGCGGGACAGGAGGGCGGGGTCGCCGCGCAGGTCCGCGAGCACCTGCAGCACGCGCGCCACGTCGTGCGGGCCGTTGACGCGGAAGTCCGCCGCGGTCGCGCCCGCACCGCTCTTGAGGCCGAGGTCGCCGGCCTGGAGCGCGGCGAAGGCGTCCTCGTCGGTCACGTCGTCGCCCGCGTAGAAGACGGCCGTGGCCTCCGCGTAGCGGCGCAGGTGCTCCACCGCCTCGCCCTTGGTGGCCTGCCGGATGCTGAACTCCAGCACGTCCTTGCCGGAGCGCACCTTGAGGCCGTCGACCTCGGCGTGCGCCTCCTGCGTCGCCACGAGGTGCGCGATGCGGCTGTGGCGCTCGGTCGCGAGGCGGGTGTGCAGGGCGAAGCCCGCCGGCTTCTCCTCGATCCAGACCTCGTCGAGCGAGTCGGCGACCTGGCCGAGCACGTCGGAGAGGACCCCGCGCTGCTCCAGCTCGTCGGCGTCCAGCACGAGCTCGATGTCGTCGCTGTCGAGGCGGATCTCGACGCCGTGCGAGCCCACCAGCAGCACCTCGTCCGGCAGGTCGGCGACGGCCTCGAGGCTCCGCAGCGCCCTGACCGGAGACGAGCGCGACGCGCGTGTCCGGGAGCGCGAGGAGCGCGAGCACGGCGGCGCGGGCCTCGGGGACGGCGCGCGCCTTCTCGGGGTCGTCGACCTCGGGCGCGAGCGTGCCGTCGAAGTCGAGGGCGACCAGGAGACGCGGCGTGCGCGCCAGCTCCGTGAGCGCCTCGAACAGGCGACCGGGGAAGCCGCGGCCGCCCTTGGCCTGGATGTCGGTGTCGAGCTCGACCACGGGCGCTACCAGCCCTCGTCCATGAGCGGCTCGACGACCTCTTCGTCGGGGCCCTCGTGGATGGAGGCGGCGTGCGTGCGCCCCAGGTCGGCGAGGAACGAGCTCGACCAGGCGGCGACGTCGTTCTCGAAGACGCGCTTGCGGAGCGAGCGCATGCGCTTGCGCTGCTCGGCGACCGGCATCTCGATGGCGCGGAGGATCGACTCCTTGAGCCCCTCGATGTCGTGCGGGTTCACGAGGAGCGCGGCCTTCAGCTCGTCCGCGGCGCCCGCGAACTCGCTGAGCACCAGGACGCCCTGGTCGGAGCGCTTCGTCGCGACGTACTCCTTGGCGACGAGGTTCATGCCGTCGCGGAGCGCGGTGACGAGCATCACGTCGGCCGCGAGGCACAGCGCGACCATCTCCTCCTTGGGGTACCCGTGGTGCAGGTAGCTGATGGCCGTGTGGCTGATGGAGCCGTAGTCGCCGTTGATGCGGCCGACCGTGAGCTCGATCTCGTCCCGCAGCTGCCGGTACGTCTCGACGCGCTCCCGGCTGGGGCTCGCGACCTGCACGAGGGTCGCGTCCTCGACCTTGACCCGGCCGTCGGCGAGCAGCTCCCCGAAGGCCTTGAGGCGGTGCCCGATGCCCTTCGTGTAGTCGAGCCGGTCGACGCCGAGGAGGATCGTCCGCGGGTTGCCGAGGTCGGCGCGGATCTGGCGCGCGCGCTCCTGGATGGCGGGGTCCTTCGCCATCTCCTCGCAGCTCCGCGCGTCGATGGAGATGGGGCAGCGCTTCGCGATGACGGGCCGGGTCCGGCAGCTCGCGGACCGGCTTCGAGGGCTTCGTGCCGGGGACCGTGAGCGCCACGCCGCCGCGCACGGGCACGTCGACCGTGGATCCGCGGGTCGTGTACCCGAACAGCCGACGGACGGCGCGCGTGAAGTTGCCCGCGTCGGCCACCCGCTGGAAGCCGATCACGTCGGCGCCGAGGAGGCCCTCGATGATCTGGGTGCGCCACGGGAGCTGCGAGTAGATGCCGTAGGGCGGGAAGGGGATGTGGTTGAAGAAGCCGATGGTGAGGTCGGGGCGCTTCTCGCGCAGCATCTTGGGGACGAGCTGCAGCTGGTAGTCCTGCACCCACACCGTCGCCCCCGGCGCGGCGGCGAGGGCCGCGGCGTCGGCGAAGCGCTGGTTGACCGTGACGTACGTGTCCCACCACTCGCGGTGGTAGCTCGGCTGCGCGATCACGTCGTGGTACAGCGGCCACAGGGTGTCGTTGGAGAAGCCCTCGTAGTACTCGGCGAGGTCCTGCTCGGAGAGCGTGACGGGGATGATCGAGATGCCGTCGTCGACGAAGGGCGCCACGTCGTGGTCGGCGATGCCCGGCCAGCCGATCCACGCGCCCTCGTTGGCGCGCATGACGGGCTCGAGCGCCGTGACCAGGCCGCCCGGCGAGTGGCGCCAGGAGGTGGTGCCGTCGGCGGCGACGACGCGGTCGACGGGGAGGCGGTTCGACACGACGACGAGGTCGTAGGTGCCGGGCTCGACCTCGTCGGCGTCGGCGCCGGTCGTCGTCGGCTCGGTCGCGGAGGAGGTGGATGAGGGTGGCGGAGTCACGGTTCCCGTCTCGGTCGCGCAGAGCTTCGTGGTGCCTGCTCGGCTCTCACGCAGGCTACCAGCCCGGTCGTCGCCCGACCGGGAGGAGGGTGGCCCGTGACCCCACGCGTCACATGCGCAGCACCGCCCGCGCGGCGTCGTGCAGCGCGTCGCCGTAGGCCGGTCCGTGCGAGGCGGCGTGCACGGCGAGCGGGTGGAGCTGGTGCAGCGGGACGCGGGAGCGCCAGCCCGCGACGAGGGATCCCGTGTCCGCGTACGCGCCGAGGAGGTCCTCGAGCCCGGGGCAGCCGAAGAGCGCGAGCATGGCGAGGTCGGTCTCCCGGTGGCCGCCGTGCGCGGCCGGGTCGATGAGGACCGCGCCCGTCCCGGGTCCACTGCACGTTCCCCGACCAGAGGTCGCCGTGGATCCGGGCCGGTGGCCGCCCGTCGTCGAACCGGCCGTCGGCGCACGCCGCGCAGGCGCGCTCCACGTCGGCCGCCTGCGCCGGGGTCGCGTGCCCGGCGTCGACCGCGCGGCGGAGGTAGGGCAGCACGCGCTCCCGGGCGTACCAGGCGCCCCAGCCTCCCGCCCGCGCATCGCCGTCCGCCGTCGGCCGCGTCGCGGCGGCCTCCACCGACAGCGCCTGGCGCCCGATGAAGGCCGGCCCGGCGAGCCTCGGCGGAGGCGACCCGAACGCGGGGGCGCCCGCGTCGTGCGTCGCGGCGAGCGCCGTGCCGAGGGCGCGGGCCGACTCCCGCGTCGGTCGCGCGGGGCCGAGGCGCTCCAGGTCGATGCGGCCGGGCGCGACCGCGACGACGCGGACCACGCGCGCTCCCCCGCGGGCCTCCGCCTCGGCGAGCCACGCGAGACCCGCGGCCTCCGCCTCGAAGAACCCCGGCGGGGCGTCCGCCCGCTCCTTGCGGAACACCCGCCCGTCCGATGCCGTCGCCATGCGCGTCCCTCCCGATGCGGGCGGCGCGCCGCCCCTCCACCACGTCCGTCGATGACCCCCAGCCTGCCGTCATCACGTGTCCGCGTCGCGCATCCGACACGCGCCGGACGGGCCGCGTACCCCGAGCGCCCAGTGACGGCCGGTACGCTCGCCGACGTGATCCGTGTCGGAATGAGCACGACCTGCGTGTACCCCCCAGCCCGTCGACGCCGCCTTCTCCATGGCGGGTCGGGCGGGCTTCGACGGCGTCGAGATCATGGTGACGAACGACGAGGTCACCCAGGACGCCGCGGCGCTGCGCGCCATGTCGGAGAAGCACGGCCTGCCGATCATGTCGATCGACGCGCCCGTCCTGCTCCTCACCCACTTCGTGTGGGGCCGCGATCCGAAGGTGAAGCTGGAGCGCTCCGCGGAGCTCGCCGCCGCGGTCGGCGCGCCCGCCGTCGTCGTGCACCCGCCGTTCCGCTGGCAGGCCGGCTACGCCGAGTCGTTCCTCGAGATCGTCCGCTCCATCCAGACGTCGACCGGCGTCGAGATCGCCGTCGAGAACATGTTCCCGTGGCAGGTCGCGGGCCGCAGCATGAAGGCGTACGCGCCCGGCTGGGACCCGACCGTCATGGACTGCGACGCGACCACCCTCGACTTCTCCCACGCGGCGCTCTCCGGGCAGGACGCCCTCGAGATGGCGAGGACCCTGGGATCCCGCCTCCGCCACGTGCACCTGTGCGACGGCTCGGGGATCGCAGGACGACGGCCGCGTCTTCGACGAGCACCTCCTCCCGGGCCGCGGCACGCAGCCGGTCGCCGAGACGCTGCGCTGGCTCGCCGAGCAGGGCTGGGACGGCGGCGTCGTCGCCGAGGTCAACACCCGCAAGGCCAAGACGGAGGAGCAGCGGCTCGAGATGCTCATCGAGACGCGCGAGTTCGCCCAGCGGCAGCTGCGGCTCGACACGGCTCCCGAGCGGACGCCCGTCGTGCCGCCCACCCTCTCGGGGTACCGCAAGCTCCGCACGGCCCTCCGCCGCGACCGCTGACGCCGCAGCCCGACGCGCGCCCGCCCCGCGACGGGCTCCCCCGCCGACACGCCCGCGACCGGCGGGAGGGCATGCTCCTCGGTGCGTCGCGGTTGGATGGGGCAGGGGAACGTCCCCGCACATGAGCGATGTCGCGCGGCCCCGCCGGCCCGGCGTCAGGACCGGAGACACCATGAGCACCACCGTGCACCTCGAGATCCAGGTCGACGAGACCCGCCTGGCCGACGTCGCCGACGTCCTCGCCGAGACCCTGCAGGCGACGCGCGCGTTCGCGGGCAACGAGGGCCTCGAGGTCCTGGTCGACGACGCCGACCCCGCGCGCATGATCGTCGTGGAGCAGTGGACGAGCACCGCCGACCACGACGCCTACGTCGCCTGGCGCGCCACCCCGGAGGGCGCTGCGCGCCTCGGCGAGGTGCTGGCCGCGCCTCCCGTGACCCGCGTGTTCAGCGGGCGCATCGCGCTCGCGCTCTAGCCGCCTCCCGCACGACGAGGGCCGACCGGCGATCCGGGCGGCCCTCGTCGTGCACGGGCGGGGCGTCGCGGGCCCGCCCGTCGTCGGTCAGACGGCGACGGCGACCGACGACGGCGCGGCGCCCGGGATGAGCCCGAGGCTCCGGGCCCGCCGCGAGCGCCGCGTGACGACGTACGACACGGCGAGGCTCAGCAGCAGGAGCACGGCGAGGACCCCCGCCGATCCCCACACGACCGCCGGCGCGCCGCCGGCGATGATCGCCTGCATCCCCGAGGACGCGTAGGTGAGCGGCAGGAACGGGCTGACGGCCGCGAACGGCGCCGCCACGAGCTGCGCCGGCACGATGCCGCCGAGGGCCGCGGCCTGCACGGCCAGGAGGATGAGCGAGACCACGAGCCCCGCGCGGCCGAGCGCCTGGCGGAGGAGGTAGTGGATCGCGGTGAAGGCCGCCGCGGTGAGGCCCGCGAACCCGAGGGACGCCGGCAGGAGCGCGAGGGACAGCCCGAGCGCCGCGTGCACGAGCGCGACGAGGAGCACGACCTGCGCGAGCGCGATCAGCGCGGCGCGGGCGAGGACGCGCCCCATGACGCGGCCGGTCGCGGCCGAGGACGCGAGCAGTCGACGGGCGGCCGGCCGCAGCACGAGGAAGGTCGCGAAGGCGCCGAGCCAGAGGCCGATGGGCACCGTGATGGCGGCGATCGCGTCCCCGGGGCTGCCGATCTCGTTCTCGCGGTCGACCGTGAGGCCCACCGGGTCCGCGACGACGCCGGAGGCCGCGGTCGCCTGGTCCGCGTCGAGCGACGGGATCTGCTCGGCGCCCTGCGTGAGCCCCGCTCCGAGCTCGGTGGCCCCGGAGGAGAGCGCGTCGGCGCCGGTGGCGAGGTCGCCCGCGCCCGTGGCCGCGCCGGTCGCGCCGGTGCGGAGCTGACCGAGCCCGTCGCCGAGCTGGCGGGCGCCCGTGACGAGCGCACCGCCGTTCGCGGCGAGCTGGGCGGCGCCCGAGGCGCTCTGCCCGATGCCCTGCTGCACGCCCTGGATGCCGGCGCCCGCCTGGGTCGCCAGGGTCCGCCCCTGCGCCGCGTACTGGTCGAGCCCCTGCTCGAGCGGCTGGAGCTGCGCGGCGAGCGGCGCCGTGCGCGGGTCGGCCGACAGCTGCTGCCGGATCCCCGCGACCTGCTGCGCGATCTGCCCCGCCCCGCCCGCGTACTGCTCGACGCCGTCCGCGACCTGCGAGAGCCCGGCGGCGCCCGTCTGCAGCTGGTCGAGCCCCGAGGAGAGCTGGGAGACCCCGCCCGTGTAGGTCCCGAGGCCGTCCGCGAGCTGCGACGCGCCCTGCTGCGACTGCCCGAGGCCGTCGCCGAGCTGCGCGAGCCCGTCGCCGAGCGCGGTCGCCCCCGAGGAGAGCTGCGTGGCCCCGTCCGAGAGCTGGTCGGCGCCCGTGCCGGCGTCGGTCAGCGAGCCCTTGAGGCTGCCGAAGGTCGTGTAGATGCCGGAGACGAACTGCGAGGTGATGGCGTTGCCGAAGACGCTCGTCATGCCGACGCCGACGGCCTGCGTGGCGGCGCCCGTGAGGTAGCCGTGCGCGTCGTCCGTCGTGACGCGGATCTGCGCGCGCTCCGGGGTGTCCGTCGAGAGCGACACGACCGACGCGGAGAAGTCCTCGGGCACCGTCAGCACGGCGTACACCTCGCCGTCGTCGAGCATCCGCTCGGCCTCCTCGGCGTTGGTGATGGTCCAGTCGAAGGCCTGGTTCTCGTCCGAGGTGAGCTGCGTGACGAGGAGGCGGCCGGCGAGCACGGGCGTCTCGGTGCCGTCGGGCGCGGTCTGCTGGACGATCTCGTCCTGGTTGACGATGGCGGCGGGGATCCGCTCGACGCCGTCCGCGACGTCCGAGAGCGAGCCGATGAACAGGCCCGCGACCGCGAGCGGGACGAGCGCGACGAGTGCGACGGCGAGCCGTCGGCGTGCGGAGCGGGTGGTCATCGGCGGGTCTCCTTGCCGGTCGTGACGTGCGTGTCGATGTCGAGGGGCTCGGCGTCGCCGTACTCGGCGACGTCGTGGTCGGCGTCGAGCGGCCGAGCGGCGGCCGCCGGGCCGTCGTCCACGGCGAGGCGCAGGCGGACCTCGTCGGCCGGCCGGGCATGCCGTGGTCGTCCGGGAACACGGGGGCGCCGAGCACGACGGTCGTGCTCTCGTGGACGAGCGCGGCGAGCGCCCGGAGGAACGCGCGCTCGGCGGCGGCGTCCGGGAACGGGTCCACCACGTCGAGCACGAGCACGGGCGCGCGTCCGGAGGCGGCGACGGCCGTGAGCGCGATGGCGCGCTCCAGCGGCAGGAGCGATCCGACGGGGTCGTCCGCGCCGATGCGGCGCGCCCCGGCGGCGTCGGCCGCCTGGGAGATGCGCGCCAGCCACTCCCCCTGCCGCGCGCGGGCTCCGCGGCGGCGCCCGAGGGGCTCGGACAGGTCGATGCGCTCCGCGAGGAGATCCCCCACCGCGACGCCGGAGTCCACGCGGTCGACGCGTCCGAGGTCGGCCATGGCGACGCTCGTGAGCACGCGGCCGGCCTCCGACGCGAGCGGGTGCCCGGCGACCTGCGCGCGTCCGGCCAGCGGGACGAGGCGGGCGCCGAGCGTCGCGCCGAGGAGACGGCGGTTGGCTACGTCGCCCTCGACGAGCACGAGGGATCCGGCCGCGGCGGCGAGGTCCACGGGCGCGAGGCGGTGGCCCGGGATGCCGACGACCAGGCGCTCGGCGGCGACGGAGGCACCGGAGGCCCGCGCCCAGTCCATGTCGTCCTGGTGCTCCCGGAGCCCCTCCCCCTCGATGTCCACGTCCGGCAGCAGGCGGTCGAGCCAGCGCGGGATCCACCAGGCCCGCTTCCCCAGCAGCGCCATGGCGGCGGGCACGAGGGTCATGCGCACGAGGAAGGCGTCGAAGAAGATGCCGACGGCGAGCCCGAGCGCGATGGTCTTGATGACGCCCGCGCCCTCGGGCACGAAGGCCGCGAAGACGAAGAACATGATGAGCGCCGCCGCCGTGACGACGCGCGCGGCACCCGAGAAGCCGGTCACGATGGCGCGGCGCGCGTCGCCGCGGTGCACGAAGTCCTCGCGCATCCCGGAGACGAGGAACACCTCGTAGTCCATGGCGAGGCCGAAGAGGATCGCCATGAGCAGGATCGGCATGAAGCTGAGGATCGGGCCGGGCGTCACCCCGAGCGCGTCCGCGAACAGGCCGTCCTGGAAGATGAGGACCACCGTGCCGAACGACACGACGACGCTCAGCAGGAAGCCGACGGCCGCCTTGACCGGCACGAAGACGGAGCGGAACACGATCATCAGCAGGATGATCGAGAGCCCCACGACGACGATGCCGAACGGCACGAGCGCCTGGTCGAGCCGCTGCGAGATGTCGTTCTGCACGGCCGTCGTGCCGGTCACCGAGACGCGCGCGTCGTACCGGTCCTGGAGGCCGGAGGCGAGGTCGCGGATCGACTGCATGAGCGCCGTCGTCTCCGCCGACTCGGGCGGGCTGTCCGGCACGACCTGGATGATGGCGGTGTCGACCGACGGGTTGGGCGTCCCCTGCCCGACGAACGCCACGTCGTCGAGGCCGCGGATCTCCCCGCCGATGTCCTCGAGCACCCCGATCGGGTCGGTGGTCTGCGTGATGTCGACGAGCACGACGAGCGGCCCGTTGTGCCCGGGGCCGAACGCGTCCGAGACGGTGTCGTACGCGACGCGGCTGGTGGATCCCTCGGGCTCGGTGGCCCCGCTCGGCAGCCCCAGCTGCAGCTGCGACGCGGGGACGGCGAGCAGGCCGGCGATGCCGATGACGATGACCACGGGGATGATCGGCACCTTCGTCACGATCGCGACCCAGCGCGCGCCGAGCGTGCGCTGCGTGCCCGCGGCCTGCGCCGTCGCCCGCCGGGCGGCCCGCGAGCCCTCCTTCGGCGGAGCCGCTCGCCCGCGAGGCCGAGCATGGCGGGCAGGAGCGTCGTGGCGACGCCCATGGCGAGCAGCACGGCGAACGCGGCGCCGAGGCCCATCACGGTGAGGAACGGGATCTGCACCACGAGGAGCCCGAGGAGCGCGATGATGACCGTCACGCCGGCGAAGATCACGGCGCTGCCCGCGGTCGCGACCGCCGTCGCGGCCGAGCGCTCGACGGGCATCCCGTTCGCGAGCTGCGTGCGGTGCCGCATGAGGATGAAGAGGGCGTAGTCGATGCCGACCGCGAGGCCGATCATCACGGCGAGCAGCGGCGAGGCGCTCGAGACCGTGACGAACCGCGCGGCCGCGAGCAGCGCGCCCGCGGAGGCCGCGACGCCGACCAGCGCGCCGATGAGCGGCAGGCCCGCGGCGAGCATCGACCCGAAGGTGAGGACCAGCACGAGGCCGGCGAAGAGCACGCCGAACGCCTCGGTCACCGTCACGCCGTAGTGGATGTCCTGGAACACCTGGCCGCCGAACGAGACCGTGAGGCCCGCGTCGGTCGCCGCCTGCGCGGACTCCCGCAGGGCGTCGAGGGTCGCGTCGGTGACCTGGTCGCTCTGCCCTCGGAACTGCACGGTCGTGATGGCGACGGTGCCGTCGTCGGAGACGGCGTCGGTCGCGTACTCGGAGAACGGGGAGAGCGCCGTCTCCACTCCGGGCACCTCGCCCGCGGCCGTCGCGGTGGCCTCGATGGCCGCCTGCTCGGCGGCGTCCGTGACCTCCGCCCCCGCGGGGGCCTCGGTCACGATCTGCGCGCTCGCGCCCGCGGCCTGCGGAACACGGCCGCGAGGCGGTCGATGGCCTCCTGGGACTCCGTTCCCGGGATCGAGAAGGACTCCTGGGTCTTCCCGCCGAGCGCGAGGCCGCCGCCGAGGAGGATGCCGAGGACGAGGATCCACGCGGCGACCATGCGCCACGGGTGGAGGAACGAGATCCGGCCGAGCCGGTACAGAAGCGTGGCCATGGGCGGTGGCTCTCCTTACGAGGGGACGTGCGGTGCGGGGTCAGGCGGAGCGGGAGGCGAGGGGGGCGAGGAGCTCCCCCACGACCACGACGAGAGCGGCCCTGACCTCGTCGTCGGGCAGCGGTTCGTTGGTGGACCAGTCGTCGCTCGCGGCGAGGACGTACGCCGCGCCGCCGAGCGCCACGCCGTAGCGCAGCTGGTCGAGGGCGCTGTCGAGGGCGCCGGCGGTCTCGCCCAGCCGGCGCACGAGGTCGTTCGCCCGCTGGATGACCGCGAGGTGCCCGAGCGAGCGGCCCTGCGTGATGAACAGGGAGACCTCGTGCCGGTGCAGCAGGAGGAAGTCGATGAAGCGCTCCACGAAGGCCCGCCGCGCGTCGGCGTCGCCGCGGATCGAGTCGGCCCGGTCGATGACCTCGGCGAGCGCGTCGATGGTCGGCTCGAGCAGGGCCTCGAGCAGCGCCTCCTTCGAGGCGAAGTGGTACAGCACGCTGGACTTGGAGTAGCCCGCCTCGTCGGCGATCTGCTGGAGCGAGGTGGCCTGGAAGCCGTCCCGGGCGAAGCGCGCGGCGGCGATGGGGCGCAGCTCGTCGCCGGCGGAGGCGCGGGGGTCCTGGTCACACGAGGAAGCCTACGCTGACCGATCGGTCAGGACCTGACTGATCGGTCAGATGTGCGGGGGCTTGACAGGGAGCGGCCCGTCGGTCATCGCGTGAGGACGAAGGCGGCCATCGCGAGGCCGACCGTCAAGGGCGCGACCACGAGGCCGAGCAGCACGTAGCGCGACCACCGGATGTGCACGCCCATGCTCACCAGCCGCTCGTGCCAGAGGAGCGTGGCGAGCGACGCCCACGGCGTGATGAGCGGCCCGGCGTTGACGCCCACGAGGATCGCGACGAGGCGCTCCGGGGACCCCGCGACGGGCTCGAGCGCCAGGTACGCCGGCAGGTTGTCGACCGCGTTGGCGCTCAGCGTCGCCACGCCCGCGAGCCGGAAGAGCGCCGCGGCGTCCTGCCCTCGCCCGACACCGCCGCCATGACGGCCGTGAGCCCGAGCGACTGCGCCGCCTCCATCACGACGAAGAGCCCGGAGGCGAACACGACGAGCTGCCACGGCAGGAGCCCCGGCCGGAGCGCGCTCGGCCGGCGCACGGCGGTGAGGACCGCGAGCACCACGGCCGCGGCGAGCGCCGGGATCCAGACCTCGACGCCCGAGACGAGCGCGGGCACCAGGAGGCCCACCACCACGGCGCTGCCGACGAGGAGGACGGGGTCCGTCGGCGCGCTCCGCGCCCCGACCTCGTAGCGAGTGAAGAGGTCCTTCCGGTGGAGCACGAGGATCGCGAGCACGGGCACGGCGATGGCGACGAGCGCGGGCGCGACCGTGAGCGCCGCGAAGCCCGCGGGCCCGAGCCCGCCGAGCTCGTGCTCCGCGAGCAGGTTCGTGAGGTTCGACACGGGGAGGAGGAGCGACGCGGTGTTGGCGAGCCACACGGTGGTCAGGGCGAACGGGAGCGGGGCAGCCCGCAGTGCCGCGCGAGCACGACGACCACGGGCGTCAGGAGCACCGCGGTCGTGTCGAGCGACAGGAAGATCGTGCAGAGGCAGGCGAGGAGGACGGTCGCGAGCCACAGCGCCCAGGTGCGTCCGCGGCCGAGGCCCGCCGCGCGCTCGGCGATCCAGGTGAAGAGCCCCGCCTCGCTCGCGAGCTCGGTGACCACCGTGATGGCGACCACGAAACAGGAGGATCGGCCAGACGCGCTCGTACAGGACGCCGAGGTCGTCGAGCGGGAGGGCTCCGGTGGCCACGGCGACGGCGCCGACGACGAGGAGCACCACCCCGATGAGGGCTGTGCGCACGGGCGCCTCCTGTCTGATCCGCGCTCACTGTACTCATCGGCTCCCGGGAGTCCGCGCCGGGTGCGGAAGGGGATGCCGGCGGGCGCGCGGCGCGTCGGCGGCGGGCCGACGGGAGGGGCCGAGGGCGGCCGGGCGGCGGACGCGGGGGCCGGATCCCGGTACCGTGGAGGAACACTGGGAGGTGTCATGCGCAAGACACTCCTAACGGCAGCGTCCTCAGCGCCCTCGTGGGCGGCTGGAGCACCATGCAGACGACCCGTCGGGGTCCGCGCGACTGGAAGCTCGGCCTCATGTGGCTCAGCTGGGCCATCACGGTGGCCATCGCCGTCGGCACCGTCATCGAGGACTCGCGCGACGGCAGATCGGCAACTAGCCGCCGTCCGCTCCGCGATGCGCATGTCCCCCGGGGCGTGCGCGTCGTCCGCGTGCGCGGCGCGCGGCCGGGCGCGGAAGCGGCGCGACCGCGTCGCTCTCGGCGCCCCACCCCCATGATCCCCGGCGTGTCGCGGTTCGGCCCGGGCGTGTCGCCCACGATGATGGTCCCGATCGTCGCTGGTGCGATCGGGGAGGCCGTGATCATGTTCCGGTGGCGCAGAGGCAAGTCCGTCCCGACCGAGGCCGCGCCCGCCGCGCCATCCCCCGCCGCGGAGTCGCCCGGCATCGCGGGAGGGGACGCCCCCGGTCGTCCCGGCACCGGATCCGTGCCGACACCGCCCGGCGTGTCCCTCGCCACGGGCCAGCTCGCCGCCATCGCCGCGCGCCTGCACGGCGGACCCGTCCGGCCGGCCCACGTGCCCGCGCACAAGGCCGAGGCCGAGGTAGTCGCGGCGCCCGCTCCCCCGGCGTCCGCCGCGGTCGGCGAGCCGACCGAGACGCAGGAACCGCACGTCCGCCCCCTCGCGGAGCCGGACCTCCGCCCCCTCGCGGAGATCGTGCACGCCGCGCTCGCCCACCACTTCGGCCCCGACGGCGCCTGGGCGCTCGTCCGGCGCTCGTCCGACACGACCGCGGGCTTCTTCGACGAGCTCATGACCGCGCACATCGCGCGCGACGTCGCCCTGGCCCTCGGCGCGTCCCCGGCCGCCGCCGCGCTCCCGCTCGAGGACGCGCGCGCGACCGGATCCCCCGACGGCGACGGCGACCGCGACGTCGACGATGCTCGGGAGGACGCGGCCCGCCAGGACGCCGTGCTGCGCGAGCTCGCCGTGTTCGACGCGGATCCGCTCGACGACGCCCTCGCGGAGCTGGCCGCCGAGCCGCTCCGGGTCCCCGCGGTGCTGCGCGCGGTGCGCAGCGCCTAGGCGCCGCCGCGCCCGCCCGCCCGCCCGCCCGGTGCCGACGGCGCCCGCGGGGTCAGCCCTTCGGCGCCACCTGCGGGCTGTCCCACGGCCCCGCCGAACCCGCCGCGTACTCCTCGAGCGGCACGTCGCCCGCGCGCCACGCGGAGATGACGGGCTCGACGATCCGCCAGCACTCCTCGGCCGTGTCGCCGCGCACCGAGAGGGTCTCGTCGTCCGAGACGATGCCGTCGATGACCTGGCCGTACGGCGGGAGGTCGCCCGGGTCGAAGGCGGTCACGAGCTCGGCGCGGTCGATGACGTCGGGGTCGGCCGGCCCGTCGACGTTCAGCTCCAGGTGCAGCTCGTCGGGTGCGAGGAGGATGCGGATCCGGTCCGGCTCGTCCGCCCCGGTCAGCCCGGTCGGCACGTGCGGCGCCGGCTGGAAGGTCACGACGATCTCGCGTCGGTGGTCCCGCATCGCCTTGCCGGAGCGCAGCCGGAACGGCACGCCCGCCCAGCGCCAGTTCGCGATCTCCACCGTCATCTCGGCGAGGGTCTCGGTGCCGCGCGCGGGGTCGACGCCCTCCTCGTCGGCGTAGGCCGGGAGCTCGCGGCCCTCGACGTCGCCGGCGGTGTAGCGGGCACGTCGGGACGACGCCACGGGATCGCCGCCCCACGGCCGCGTCGCGCGGAGCACGAGCGCCTTCTGGTCGCGCACGTCGCGGGCATCGGTCGTGGCGGGCGGCTCCATGGCGAACACGGCCATCACCTGCAGCAGGTGGCTCTGGATCATGTCGGTCAGCGCGCCCGCGGTGTCGTAGTAGCGCGCCCGCCCCTCGAGGGCGAGCTGCTCGTCGTAGACGATCTCGACGCTCGCGATGTGCCGGGCGTTCCAGACGGGTTCGAGCAGCCGGTTCGCGAAGCGGAGGCCGAGGAGGTTCCGGACGGTGGAGCGGCCGAGGAAGTGGTCGACGCGGTGGGTGCGCTCCTCGGGGACCAGCGTCGCGAGCAGCCGGTTGAGCGACCGCGCGCTCGCGAGGTCCGTGCCGAACGGCTTCTCGAGCGACAGCGACGTGCCCTCGGGCAGGGTGATGCGCGTCATCGCCTCGCAGGCCCGCTCGGTGACGGCCGGCGGCAGGGCGAAGTACACGGCGGGGGCGGCGTCGCACGCCGCGAGCAGCCGTTCGAGGTCGGCCTCGGCCGTCACGTCGGCCGCGTGGTAGGTGGTGCCGGCGACCACGCGGTCGACCGCGGGGCCCTCCGCGCCGAGCGAGGCGAAGGAGGTGCGGACGACCTCGCGCCAGCGGTCGTCGTCCCAGTCCTCCGTGCCCGCGCCGACCAGCTGCAGGTCGAGGTCCGGCCGGTGGGCGAGGAGCTCCCCGAGGCCGGGGAGGAGCAGGCGCGCGGAGAGGTCGCCGCTGGCGCCGAGGACGAGGAGCGTGGAGGTGGCGGGCATGCGGCCAGGCTACGCCGCGGCGCCCCGCCCCCGGTGGCCGGATGCGCCCCGTGGCGCGGACGCCCCGGTGCCCCGTGGGACCATGTGGCATGGCCATGCGCATCGAGGACTACGCACTCATCGGGGACTGCCACACGGGAGCGCTGGTCGGGCGGGACGGGTCCATCGACTGGCTGTGCCTGCCGCGGTTCGACTCCGCGTCCATGTTCGGGGCCCTCCTCGGCACCGAGGAGCACGGCGCGTGGAAGCTCGCACCCGCGTCCCCCGACGCGACCGTGTCGATGCGCACCTACCTCGGGAACACCTTCGTCCTGTGGACGCGGTGGGAGACGCCGGAGGGCGCGGTCGAGGCCGACGGACTTCATGTCCATGGGCGACCGGCGGGCCGACGTCGTCCGCCGCGTCCAGGGCATCAGCGGCACGGTGCGGATGCAGGGCGACCTGCTGCCTCCGGTTCGGCTACGCGACGGCGCTGCCGTGGATCCGCAAGCTCGACGGCGACGACCCGCGCCTGGTGGCCGTGGCCGGCCCCGACGCGGTCGTCATCCGCGGTCCCGAGCTGACGGCGACGGACCACCACCACGGCGTGGCCTTCGAGGTGTCGGCCGGCGAGACCGTCGACACCGCCCTCACGTGGTACCCCTCGCACCGCAGCGAGCCGCCCGCGTTCGACGTGGACGCGGCCCTCGAGCACACCACGGAGTGGTGGGAGACCTGGGCGAGCTCCATCGAGCACCAGGGCCCGCACCAGGCGGCCGTCCGCCGGTCGCTGCTCGTGCTCCGCGCGCTCACGCACGAGGACACCGGCGGCATCGTCGCGGCCGCGACCACCAGCCTCCCCGAGCAGTTCGGCGGATCCCGCAACTGGGACTACCGCTACGTGCGGCTCCGCGACGCGTCCCTCACCCTGGAGGTGCTGCTCGCGCACGGCTTCGACGACGAGGCCGACGAGTGGCGCACCTGGCTGCTGCGCGCGATCGCCGGGGACCCGGGCGACGTCCAGATCATGTACGGCCTGAGCGGCGAGCGCTTCCTCCCGGAGCGCGACCTCGACAGCCTCCCCGGGTACGAGGGCTCCGGGCCCGTCCGCGTCGGGAACGGCGCGTTCGAGCAGTACCAGGCCGACGTCATCGGCGAGGTCATGCTCGCGCTGCAGGCGGCTCGCGACGCGGGCGTCCGGGAGAACGGAGTTCTCCTGGCCGCTGCAGCGCGCCCTCATCGGCTTCGTCGAGGACAACTGGGAGCGCCAGGACAGCGGCATCTGGGAGATCCGCGGAGCCGAGCAGCACTTCACGCACTCGCGCGCGATGATCTGGGCGGCGCTCGACGCGGCCGTGCAGGGCGTCGAGCGGCACGGCCTCGACGGACCGGTCGAGCAGTGGCGGACGCTGCGAGACCGCGTCCGCGACGAGATCCTCGACCGCGGCGTGGATCCCGCCACGGGTGCGTTCCGCCAGCACTACGGCACGACCGAGGTGGACGCCTCGCTGCTGATCCTCGCCCAGGCCGGCTTCTGCGCCTACGACGACCCGCACATGCTCGCGACCGTCGACGCCATGGAGCGCACCCTCATGCACGAGGGCTTCCTGCTGCGGTACGACACGAGCGCCGGGGTGGACGGGCTGCCCGCGGGCGAGTACCCGTTCCTCGCCTGCTCGTTCTGGCTGGTCGAGCAGTACGCGCGGTCCGGCCGGGTGACGGACGGGCGCGAGCTCATGGACCGGCTGGTCGGCCTCTGCAACGACGTGGGCCTCCTCTCGGAGGAGTACGACCCGGTGGGCCGCCGCCAGGCGGGCAACGTGCCGCAGGCCCTGTCCCATCTCGCGCTCGTGCGGGCGGCGGACGCGCTGGAGGCCGCAGCCGCAGCGCATCCGGACGACCTCGACCGGGCGCACGAGGACGGCAACGCCGCCCGCGCGCACGCGGAGGCGGCCCGACGCGCGACCGCGGCGGCACCCGTCGCCTGATCCGCTCGCCGGAGGGTCGCGTCGGGCCGGGCGTCCTCCGCTCGGCCGATGACCGCCTCCGGCGCTAGCGGTCGGCTCCGGACGCCGGGACCCCCGCGAGGAACGCCGTCACCGCCGTGAGAGCGTCCGGGTGCCGGGGCGTGCCCGCGTGCGTCGCGCCGTCCAGCTCGACGAGGCGGGCGTCGGCCCGCAGCGTGCGCACGTGCCGGGCGGCCCGGAGGCGCTCGGCGTCCCGCGTGCCCGCCACGAGGAGGAGCGGCACGGCCGACGCCGCGACCACGTCGTCGGGCACGCCCGGGTCCCGCTCCGACTCCCGCATGTACGCCGCCAGCGCGCCCGCGTCGTCGGCGAGGAAGGCGCCGCGGGTCGCCGCGTCCACGACGCGCCCGCCGTGCTGCTCCCAGGCCGCGAGGAAGCCCGGCATGCCCCCGGTCTCGAGCACCTCGATGCAGCCGGGGAAGAACACGCGGTCGAAGACGCCCACGCCGCTGCGCGGGGAGCCGCCGAGGCTCGAGGTGGAGAGGAGGCGATCCGGATGCGCGGCCGCCAGCGAGAAGCCGACCCGGGCCCCGAGGCTGTAGCCCACGTGGTGCACGACGGGCGCGCCGACCGCGTCGAGCACCGCCACGACGTCGGCCACCATCAGGTCCATGGCGTAGGCGGACGGATCGTGCGGGGTCCCGCTGCGGCCGTGCCCGCGGAGGTCGAGCGTGATCACCGGACGCCCCGGTGACAGCGCCCTGACCCAGCCGAAGCCGCGCCAGATCGCCTGCGAGAGGGCCGTGCCGTGCACGAGGACCACGGGAGCGGGGGCCGTGTCAGGCGTCGCGCCGCCTCGGTGCGCGAGGCCGGGCCCGGGCGGGGCGCCGAACACCCGGTAGGCGATGCGCGTGCCGTCGAGGGGGTTGGTCGCGGTGTCCACGGGGATCCAGGCTACGCGGACGCAACGCGGCGCCCGCCTGCGCGCCGTCCGCCGGGGCCCATGAGGGCCGGGACGAACGAGGGCGGACGGGCGCCGCGGGCGGCGGACTGAGGCGGAGGCGCCGTCGTCGTCCGTGTGGTGGGGGGTGTCCTCCTCGGGCTCGAAGCTGGTCGTTCCCCCCGTCGTGGCCGGCCGCGACGCCCTTCTCCCCCGCCGGGATCGTGCCGTCGCCGCCGAGACCGGCGTCGTCGTCGTGCGCGTCGGCCGTGCCGTCGTGGTGGGTCATGTCGGTGCCTCCTGTCGTCGCGCGGCCGGTGCCCGCGTCCTCGCGCGCACCGCGACCGGCGGCGCGCTCCCATCCTGCCCGTCCGCGCGGCCCCCTCCGCCCGGCCTGTCCGGGTTCGGCCGTCTCGCAGGATCCCGTCATGGCCGCCACCTCGTTAGTGCGGCTAATGAGCTACCCGGACGACATGCCCGACTCCCCCGACCTCAGCCAGAGCCTCCGCGTCGGCGTCGATGCGCCTGTCGCGGCGCCTGCGGGCCGAGAAGGCGGACCACGAGCTGAGCGACAGCCAGTTCGTCGTCCTCGCCCTCCTGCTCCGCGACGGGCCCACCAGCCCCGGGGCGGCTGGCCGAGATCGAGCGCGTCACGGCCCCCAGCATGAACCGCACGGTCAACTGCCTGGTCGACGCGGGCTACGCGGAGCGCTCCCCCGCCCCGGACGACGGCCGCCGCGTCACCGTGACCGTCACGGCGCCCGGCCGGCGCATCGTGCAGGAGACCCGACGTCAGCGGAACGCGTGGCTGTCCCTCCGGCTCGACGAGCCGACGCCCGACGAGCGCACCACCCTCGCCGACGCGGCCGCGCTCCTCGCCCGGATGGCCTCCGCGTGAGCGCGGTGTTCCGGAGCCTCCGCGCCCCGAACTACCGCATCTGGTTCGCCGCGCGCCCTCGCGTCGAACGTCGGCACGTGGATGCAGCGCACCGCCCAGGACTGGATCGTCCTCACCGAGCTCACGCGCTACGACGCGACCGCCGTCGGCATCGTCATGGCCCTGCAGTTCGGCCCCATGCTCCTGCTCTCCCCCTACGCCGGCCTCATCGCCGACCGCTACGACAAGCGCCGCGTGCTGATGATCACGCAGGGCGCCATGGCGGTGCTCGGCCTCGGGCTCGGTCTCGTGGTCCTCTCCGGACGGGCGGAGCTCTGGCACGTCTACGTCTTCGCCCTCCTCCTCGGCGTCGCCTCCGCACTGGACGTGCCGGCGCGCCAGTCGTTCGTCTCCGAGCTCGTCTCCGACGACCACCTCTCCAATGCCGTCGCGCTCGAACTCGGCCTCCTTCAGCGCCGCGCGCATGATCGGGCCGGCCGTCGCGGGCGTCCTCATCGCGGGCGTGGGCACCGGCTGGGTCTTCCTCATCAACGCCGTGAGCTTCGTCGCCGTGCTCATCGCGCTCACCCGCCTCCGCGTCGGGGAGCTCCGTCGCCCGGAGCGGGTCGCCCGGTCGCGCGGGCAGCTGCGGGAGGGCTTCCGCTACATCGGCGGCCGCCCGGACATCATGGTGATCCTCGTCATCGTCTTCCTCGTCGGGGCGTTCGGCTACAACTTCCCGATCTTCACCTCCACCATGGCGAGCGTCGAGTTCGGCAAGGGCGCGACGGAGTTCGGCCTCCTCTCCTCGAGCCTCGCCGGCGGATCCGTCGCCGGCGCGCTCCTGTCCGCCCGGCGCGAGCGGCCGCGGATCCGACTGGTCTTCGTCGGCGCCGCGCTCTTCGGCATCGCCACCGCGCTCGCGGCGATCGCGCCCACCTACCTCCTGTTCGCTGGCGCCCTCGCGATCGTGGGCGTCGTCTCCCAGACGCTCATGACGAGCGCCAACAGCACGGTCCAGCTCACCGTCGAGCCGCGCATGCGCGGACGGGTGATGGCGGTGTACATGGCGATCTTCGTCGGCGGCACGCCGCTCGGCGCGCCGATCGTGGGCTGGATCGCGAACGAGTGGGCTGCGCGCGGCCCTCATGGTCGGCGCGGCGAGCGGCATCGTCTCCGCCCTCATCGCGATCGCATGGCTCGTGCTGCACCGCCACCTGCGCATCTCGTACCGCATCCACCGCACGCCGCACCTGCTCGTGACGCACGACGGCGACGGCCGCGACCGCCGGGAGGACGCCCGGGAGGACATCGAGGCGGACGAGGCGGTGGCGCGCCGCACCTGACGCGGCGCCGCGGGGCCGCGCCTCAGGATCCCCGCGCCTCAGGATCCCCGGCGCCTCAGGATCCCCGGCGCCTCGGCATCCCCGGCGCCTCAGGGCGCGGGCGTCGCGCTCGCGGGGGGCGTACCCGACGTCGTCGAGGCAGTAGTCGAGGAACGCGTCGACCGAGCGCAGGTACTGCCCGGTGTCGAGCGAGGCGCCGTCGGTGTCCGCGCCGCTGCGCAGGGCCTCCAGCTCGTCCACGATCGTCGAGAACGACGCCACCAGGGGCTGCATGTTCTCAGGCGCCATGCCCGCGAGCGCCGCGTCACCCTGCCGGACGCGCTCGAGGAGAGCCGGGTCCACCGCCTCGCCGTCCCCCAGCGCCTGCACGAGGCGCGTCGAGTCGGGCAGCACCTGCGCGAGCGTGGAGCAGGTCGCGAGCTCGTCCTCGGTGGGCGGGCCGGGGCGCGCGTGACGGTCGGCTGCGGGTCGGCCGCGGGCCGGCGCCCGTTCCCGCGTCCGCGGGCGCGCTGGCGGACGGCGACGGGGTCGCGGGGGCCGGCTGTCCGCCATCCGTCGTGCAGCCGGCGAGGAGGAGCGCGCCCATCGCGATCCCGCCGAGGGCGCCCCACGCGCGGATCCGGCGTCGCGGGGGCTGCGTGCGGACCATGCGGACCTCCTCGGCGCCTACCACGGCGGATGTGCCCCGCGGAAGTGGATCGACGCGGGGATCGGGGCGGATGCCCACTGCCACTACCGTATGCGGAATGACACGAAGCGAGAGCGACCGCCGTCCCGTCACACCGGATCCGGAGTTCGTGGCGCAGGACTTCAGCCACGAGCAGGAGGGCTACCAGCACGGCCTCAAGCCCCGCCAGCTGCAGATGATCGCCATCGGCGGCGCGATCGGCACGGGCCTCTTCCTCGGGGCGGGCGGGCGCCTCGCCTCCGCGGGCCCGGCCCTCGCGATCGTCTTCCTGATCTGCGGCGTCTTCGCCTTCTTCATCCTCCGGGCGCTCGGCGAGCTGGTGCTGCACCGCCCAGCTCGGGGTCGTTCATCTCCTCGACGCGCGAGTTCTACGGCGAGAAGTTCGCCTACGCCGCCGGGTGGATGTACTTCCTCAACTGGGCGACCACCGCCATCGTCGACGTCACGGCGGTCGCGCTGTACATGCACTACTGGTCGGCGTTCACGGCCGCGCCGCAGTGGCTGCTCGCCCTCATCGCCCTCGCCATCGTCCTCGCCCTCAACCTCGTCGCCGTGAAGGTCTTCGGCGAGATGGAGTTCTGGTTCGCGCTGGTGAAGGTCGCCGCGCTCGTGGTCTTCCTGATCGTGGGCATCGTCTGGCTGGCCTGGAGCTTCCCGGTGACGGTCGGCGGCGCCGAGGTGCAGACCGGCTGGACCGTGCTGCAGGAGAACGGCGGGATCCTCCCCCAGGGCCTCGTCCCCGTCGTCCTGGTCGTCCAGGCTGGTGTTCGCGTACGCGGCCATCGAGCTCGTCGGCACGGCGAGCGGTGAGACGCAGGACGTGGAGAAGGTCATCCCCCGCGCCATCAACTCGGTCGTGTTCCGCATCGCGATCTTCTACGTGGGCTCCATCGTCCTCCTCTCGCTGCTGCTCCCCTACACGGCCTACAGCGCGGACCAGAGCCCGTTCGTGACCTTCTTCTCCAGCCTCGGCTCGCCCGAGGTCGGCGCCATCGCCGGCTCCGTCATGAACTTCGTCGTCCTCACGGCCGCCATGTCGAGCCTCAACGCGGGCCTCTACAGCACCGGCCGCGTGCTGCACTCCATGGGCATGAACGGCTCGGCGCCGCGATTCACCACCGTCATGTCGAAGGGCGGCGTGCCCTTCGGCGGGATCCTGCTCACCGGATCGATCACGCTGCTCGGCGTGGGCCTCAACGCCGTCGTGCCGGACTAGGCGTTCGAGATCGTGCTGAACGTCGCCGCGCTCGGCATCGTCGCGGGCTGGGCCACGATCATCCTGTGCCAGATGCGCCTGCGCACGTGGGCGAAGCAGGGCAAGGCGAAGGAGCCGTCCTTCCGCCTGCCGGGCGCGCCCGTCACGTCGTGGCTGACCCTCGCGTTCCTCGTCAGCGTGCTCGTGCTCATGGCCATCGACTGGCCCATCGGCACGCTCACGGTCGCGTCGCTCGTGGTGATCATCCCGCTGCTCGTCGTCGGCTGGTACCTGCAGCGCGACAGGATCCTCGAGATCGCCCGGGTCCGCGAGGGCATCACCGGCCCGCTTCCCCGTCACTGGTCGCGACGCCGCGGATCAGCGGAAGCGCTGACCGGCGTCCCTGCCCGCCTCCACGCCGCCGTCCCCGCTCCCGGGGGCGGCGGCGTCCGCGTCCGGCGAGCCCGCGTCCGGCGAGCCGGCGTCCGCGTCACGTCCGGCAGGCTGACCGGGGTCTGCGCGGAGCCGACGTCCGAACGCCAGCATCTCCTCGTCGTGCTGCAGCACCCACGCGCACCGCGGCGTTGAGGCTGTCCTGCGGGTGATCCAGACCCGGAGCCTGTCGGGTCCGAGGCCGCACGCGTAGACCTCGTAGGTGAACGGGTCCGCGAGGTCCGCTCGGTGCCGGAGGACCCACCCGAGCGCGGGGCCGTCGCCACGCGCACGAGCCATGCCCCCCTGCACGGGATGCGCGTGCGGGTGCTCCGGCGCCGGGCTGATCGCGCCGGTCGCATCGCCGCTCTGCTTGCTCCACATGCCGATCCCCTCGGGTCACCCGACGCAGACGGTCCGCCTGCGTCGACGCCCGGCCGCATCGTGCCGAGCGTATGCGGGCGCACCGACGCTGCCCCGCCGATGCCCGGGTCATGAGCACGCGGCGAGCACCCCGTCGATGGCGTCGCGGTCCTCCTCGTCGATCTCGAGCCCGTAGCGGCCGACCACGAAGGCGAACCGGGCGACGTAGATGCACCGGTACGCGGCCGCTGGCGGGAGCCAGGTGGCGGGGCCCTGGTCGGACTTCTCCTGGTTGGCGGGGCCGTCGACGGCCTGCAGCTCGTCGAGGTCGGTCGCGAGACGCTCGCGTCGGGCGTCCGACCACGCCCACGCCCCGTGCCGCCAGGCCCAGGACAGCGGCACGAGGTGGTCGACCTGGACGGCCGCGCTCGTCCGCGGCTCCCGTCGGAAGTCGATCGACCGTCCCGTGTAGGCGTCCTCGAGCCGGCCCGTCGACACCGTGCAGCCGTCGTCCGACGCCGCGAAGGCGACGACGGCGAGATCGCGCACCAGCACGTCGTCGCGCTGGTCGCACCCGTTCCCGTCGGCATCCGCCCACGCGGGCCCGAAGGCGTCGCGGTCGTACCGCGGATGCCGCTCGCGGGCGTCCGCGGGGAGGGAGGCGGTCGCGGATCGCGCGGCCGCCACGTCGATCCGCCCGTCCCGCACGAGGCCCGCACGGGCGAGCTGCCGGACCACCTCGCCGTCGGCGACCACGGCCGTCAGCGGTCCTCCGCCGGCACCGGGCCCGAGGACCTGCTGGCGTGCCCCGGCGACGACGGACACGACCACGACGCCGACGGCCAGCACCGCCAAGAGCACGCGCACGGCCTGGCGCGGCCTGCCGCGGACCCACGCGCGAGCATCCCGCGCGCCCGCCCAGGAGCCACGCCCTCGCTCCGCCCATGTCCCCTCCCGGAGGCATGGATATCGGATCCGGGGCAGCGACCGTCGCGGTGCGTCCAGGCGGTGCGACACCGACCTCCCGGGCGTCGTGGGAGGAGCGCAGCCGTCAGCGGGCGGCGGGGACGCCGCGGCGCCGCGGATGGTCAGAGCAGGGCGCGAGCGCCGGCCACGAGGGCGACCAGCGCGCCGAGGGACGAGGGCCCGGGGCGTTCTGCCCGGCCGTCGCGAAGCGCACGAGCGCGAACGCGACCACCGCGATGACGACGACCGCCGCGATCACGTAGATCTCGGACACCTTCAGCCCCCGTCGCGCGGGCTGGAGCGGGTGCTGCCTCGAGGGGGCCGTCGTGGTCGGGTCGTTCGGGGTGATCGCGCATGCTCCGCACCCTACCCGCCGGTCGCTCCCCTCGTCGACGGACGGCAGGATGCGCGGACGGGCGGCCTCCCGAGGTCGGGAGACGGCCCGTCGGCGGTGGCGCATCCGCGGGACGCGCCGATGGGTCAGGCGGAGATGCTCTGCGCGAGGACGCCGTCGAGCACGACGGATGCCTCCTCGTCGGTCGACTTCTGCGCGAGCGTCGAGCTCCGAGACGAGGATCTGCCGCGCCTTGGCCAGCATGCGCTTCTCGCCGGCCGAGACGCCCGAGTCCTGGTCGCGGCGCCAGAGGTCGCGGACGACCTCGCTGACGCGGCGGACGTCGCCGGAGCCCATCTTCTCGGTGTTGGCCTTGAAGCGGCGCGACCAGTTGCCGGCCTCCTCCTCGACGTCGCCGCGCAGGACGTCGAACACGGCCTCCACGCCGGAGCTGTCGATCACGTCGCGCAACCCGACGAGCTCCGCGTTGTCGACGGGCACGTCGATGACGAGCTGGCTCTGGTGGATCTGGAGGGTGATGTGATCTTCTTGGTCGACCCCCTCTGATGGTGCGGGTCTTGACCGCGGTGATCGTCGTGGCTGCGCCGTGGTGGGGGTACAACACGACGGTCTCCCCTACTTCGAAAATCATGTAGTGCTGTCCTTCGATCCCTCGAGATGTGTGCCGGAGATGTCGCGCACGCGCATGCAGAGCCGGCGTGGGCGCCGACGTCCCGCGTCGCGACCGGCCCCGTGGGGCGTCGTCGCGATGCGTGGCCGGTGCACCGAGATCACCGGCCGCCGCGGCGCTCTGCTCGAGGGCGTCCGCGGTGATGGTCCGACCCTGGTATTCTCTCACGGTTCTCCGGCGCCGAGCGACGCCACCGGCACGCGGGACGACGGACGCTCGATCGAGCTGCCCCGCATGCGGGAGCGTGTGGTGCACCCCCTCGGACTTGAACCGAGAACCCCAACCGATTAAGAGTCAGTTGCTCTGCCAATTGAGCTAAAGAGGCGCAGGTGAGGACCCTGTCGTTCG
Organism: Clavibacter sp. AC415; assembly: GCF_979252985.1. NCBI lineage: Bacteria > Bacillati > Actinomycetota > Actinomycetes > Micrococcales > Microbacteriaceae > Clavibacter > Clavibacter sp. AC415. The sequence goes on from NZ_CEEDAR010000004.1 coordinate 35,731, forward strand.
GGGGCACCGGACCGAGAGATGACACTAGCACCAGGTCGCGGGCGGACGCGAATCGAGGTCGCGGACCGGGCGAGGGCCCCGCCGCCGGCGGCCCTACCATGGAGGCCGACACCCCCTAACGAGAGGCTCCGCCATGACCGAGACCGCCCGCCTCGAGAAGGGGCAGACCGCCCCCGACTCCACGCTCCCCGACGAGGACGGCGCGCCGGTCACGCTGTCGGGCCTCCGGGGCGAGGACGTCATCGTCTACTTCTACCCGGCGGCCGGCACCCCCGGCTGCACGACCCAGGCCTGCGACTTCCGCGACAGCATGGGCTCCCTGCAGGGCGCGGGCTACCGCGTCCTCGGCGTCTCCAAGGACCCGCAGGAGGACCTGGCGTGCTCGCGAGGAGCAGGGCCTCGGCTTCACCCTCCTGTCGGACCCCGACCTCGAGGTGCACCGCGCCTACGCCGCCTACGGAGAAGTCGCTCGACGGCAAGAAGGTCACGGGCGTCATCCGCTCCACGGTGGTGGTCGACGGCGAGGGCCGCGTGGCCCTCCCGCTCTACAACGTCAAGGCGACGGGCCACGTGGCGTCGCTCCGCAGGAAGCTCGGCATCCACGCCTGAGCGCACGCCGGCGCGGACGCTCAGTCGCGCCGGCGAGTGGCGAGCAGCACCGAGCGGGTGAAGAGCAGGACGAGCACCACCGCCGACGGCAACGACGAGGCCCCAGCCGATGTCCTGCCGCGCGTCGACGCCCTGGAGGCTGCCCACCCCGACGGCGATCTGCAGCACTCTGCCACGTCACGGCCGCAGGTCGCACCCAGCTCCGTCCCCGCAGCACGCCCCGCACGACGGCCCCGAGGAACACGGCGGCGAGCGCGGAGAGGGCGATGAGCGCCACGGCGCTGGCGAGGGACGCCGGCGTGGACGTCAGCAGGTCGACGACGAGGAGGCCGGTGATGCCCGCCATCCCCAGGGCCTCGAGGCCGAGGAGGACGGTGAGGAGGACGACGGCGGGAGTGCGCCTCGGGCCTTCGGCGCGGTCGTCCGGATCGATGGCACCCGCGGTTCCGGTCACAGCACGTTCCCATACAAAGCTATTGATCGATCGTTGGCTCTATGGCGACGATATTCGAGGTCGAGTTCGTTCACAGGGTGGTGAGCAGATCCGGAACCGAGCTCACAAGGAACGCATTCCCGAAGCCGAGCATCTCACGAGGAGGGGCCACGTGCCCCGTCCCGATGCGGTTCCCGGACGCCTCGCCCCACCCATCCCGCGGCAGATCCGCCGTGCAACGAGTACCGACCTGAGGAGCACCCCTATGGACTGGCGTGACAAGGCAGCCTGCCTGACTGTGGACCCCGAGCTGTTCTTCCCCGTGGGGAACACCGGCCCGGCCGTGGACCAGATCGACAAGGCCAAGGCCGTCTGCGGCCGCTGCTCCGTCACCGAGATGTGCCTGCAGTACGCACTCGAGACCGGCCAGGGCTCGGCGTACTCGGGGCGGCCTCAGCGAGGACGAGCGCCGCGCGCTCAAGCGCCGCGCCGCTCGCGCCCGCCGCGCCAGCTGAGCCACGCACCACCGATCCATCGCACGACCGACGAGAGCCGGGCAGCCCCACGGGCGGCCCGGCTCTCGTCGTCCCCGGCTCCGAGCAGGCGTCAGGCCGTGACGGGAGCCAGCCAGCGCAGCGGCACCTCGATGGTCACCTCCGTGCCGCTGCCCATGAGCGTGTGCCAGTCGATGGTCCCGCCCAGCTCGCCCTGGATGAGGGTGCGCACGATCTGCGTCCCCAGTCCCGTCCCGACCTTGCCCTCGGGCAGGCCCACGCCGTCGTCCCGCACGCTGACGGTGAGCGTCTCCTCGGTGCGCGCCGCCTCGATGGCGACCTCGCCCGAGCGCCCGGCCAGGCCGTGCTCCACGGCGTTGGTCACCAGCTCGGTGAGCGCGAGGGCGAGCGGGGTCGCGCAGGCGTCTCGGCAGCACGCCGAAGCTGCCCAGGATCTTCGGGTGCACGCGCGTGTTGTGCGCCGACGCGACCTCGGCGATGAGCAGCAGCACGCGGTCGAAGACGGCGTCGAAGTCCACGTTCTGGTTGAGGCCCTCGCTGAGGGTGTCGTGCACCACCGCGATTGCTCCCACCCGACGCTGGGCATGGCCGAGGGCCTCGCGCGCCTCCTCGGTGTGCGACCGGCGTGCCTGGATCCGGAGCAGGCTCGCCACGGTCTGGAGGTCGTTCTTCACGCGGTGGTGGATCTCGCGGATGGTCGCGTCCTTGGTGATGAGCTCCCGCTCCTGGTGGCGGAGCTCCGTCACGTCGCGGCAGAGCACGACGGCGCCGACCCGCTCGCCGTGGCTGCGGATGGGGATGGCCCGGAGGGAGACCGCGACGCCGCGGGACTCGATGTCCGTGCGCCAGGGCGCCCGGCCCGCGACGATGAGCGGCAGCGACTCGTCGACCGTGAGCCGCTTGCCGGTGAGGAGGCTCGACGTGGCGTCGGCCAGCGACTCCCCCTCCAGCTCCTCCGAGAAGCCCATGCCGGTCGAACGCGCGCTGAGGGCGTTGGGGCTCGCGAAGGTGGTGATGCCGTCGACGTCCAGCCGCAGGAGGCCATCCGACGCACCGCGGGGCGCCGCGTCGCGGTCCGGTCGGCGATCCCAGGTCCGGGAAGTCCCCGTCCGCGATCATCGCGAGCAGGTCGTTGGCGCACTGGTCGAAGGCGAGCTCCTGGCGGCTGGGCGTGCGCGTCTCGCTCAGGTTCGTGTGCGGGGTGATCACCGCGATGGGGGTGTCGGCGACCTCGGGGCTGCCCTGGGCGAGGCGGCGGAAGCACGGGCACGGCGCGGACCCGGGTGGGGGTCTCCTCGTACCAGTCGGGCGGACGAGTCGATGATCCGGGCCGTCTCGTGGGCGTCGGCGACCTGCTTGCGCCACTCCGCCTCTGATCGGCCGGCCCACGAAGTCGCGGTAGAAGAGCGTGGCGGAGTCCTCGAGGGCCGCGCGTGCGCGACGGCCACGAAGCTGCCGCTGACCGTCGGGACCCAGAAGAACGATGTCCGCGAAGGCCAGGTCCGCGAGCAGCTGCCAGTCGCCGACGAGGAGATGCAGCCACTCGACGTCGGCGTCGGAGGACAGACCCTGGGCATGCACGAGATCGCTGAGCGTGGACACGGCTACAGCCCAGGCGGGTCGCGACCGCCTCCTCCCCCGCATCCTCGCCGCCGCGGCGGGACGACCGGACCGCCCGCCGTGTCCGCCGCGACGCGTCCTCCGGCGGCAGGAGCGCCGTCCGCGCGCACCGCGACCACTCGAGGAGCGCGGGCGAGCGCGGCGCGACGTCGCGGAGCGTCGCTCCCGAGAGCACGGCCGCGTCGAGGGCGTCCCGGTCGTCGGGAACGTATGCCGCCGCTTCGACGGAGCCGAATCTGAAGGAGCGTGCGACGGACCTGCCCCGCCGCATCCCAGCCGCCCGCGCTCGGCCGCACCCGGTTGACCAGCACGGAGACCCGCGACGGGTCGACGATCTCGAGGAGCTGGACGTAGGCGCGGAAGAAGCGCGACAGCCCCACCGTGTCGGCGGACACGACGGCGACCACATGGTCGGCGTCCCGCAGCACCGCGTGCGTGGCCGCGTTGCGGCGCGGCGCGAACATGTCGCTCGAGATCTCCTCGTCGTCCTCGAGGTTGAAGGACGCGTCGACGACGGTGTGATCGCGCCAGCCCCGGCATGCCTGGAGCACGGCCGACACGCGACCCTCGGCGAGCTCCGGCCACCTGTCCGGCCGTGAGATGCCCGTGAGGACCGAGAACCCCGGCGCCCGGGTCGACGGATGGTGCTGGGCGATGCGCTCGAGCTCCTCGACGGTGAGGCTGCCCGCCGCCGCGAGCCGGCACGCCGCCGCGAAGCCGGGCGCCTCGTCCAGCAGGCCTAGCGTGGCGGCCACCGTGCCGCCGTGCACGTCGGCGTCGACGAGCACCGTCGATTCGCCGGCCGCCGCGATCTCCCCCGCTATCGCCACGGCCGTGGTCGTGCGGCCCGGTGCTCCCTGCGGCCCCCACACCGCGATCACGCGGCCCGTCGGCGCTCCGCCCGCCTCGGTGGGAGGCGCCTCCCGGTCCCGGATCACGGGAGCGGGCACGCGCGGACGACGCACGAGACCGAGGCGGGAACGCAACGGACGGGGCCGGGGCCGCGGGACGGCGCCGTCCGCGACCGCCTCCCGCCGGATGGCGTCGGCATCGCGACCGCGACCGCGACCGCGAGACGATCGCCGAGCCCGGGCCCCGGCCCGGGTCCGGCGTCTCCGCTGCCCGGAACCGGCCACTGACGTCTGCCGGCGTGCGCTCGAGGGCGTCTGCCGCCGGATGGCCGGCGACCGGGTCGGCCCGACGGGCGCCGGTACGGGCCACTCCTCCGGGGACCGGACGGACGGTCAGCAGCAGCGCCTCGATCTCATGCCATCCGGCCCCCTCGCCCACGACCTCGTGATGCCCGAGCGCGTGGGCGTTCCGCCGGTCGGCCTCGCTGGACGCCACCGCGACGGCACGCGCACCGCGCTCGTCGAGGACGGCGAGGACGTCGCGGTCGAGCGTCGACGAGGACGCCGCGATGACGAGGTGCAGAGGGTCCGCCGCGGCCGTACGCACCGCGGCGACCACCTCGGCCGCCCCCGTCACCCGCGCCAGGACCGTGTGGCCGGCGTCGACGACGTCCCGCAGGAGCGCGTCCTCCACGCGGGGCGGGAGCGCCAGGATCAGGAAGGCCACGTCAGGCGCCCGCGTCGCCGACGGGCACGAGGGTGATCTGATCGCGGGCGTCGGTGGACGCCAGCAGTGCCGCGACGTCCTGCCGCGGAACCGTCACCCGCACCCGCGTGTGCTCCTGGTCGGCCACGAAGCCCTCCGGGCGGATCACCTCGGCGACGGTCGCGCCGGAGACGATCACCCGAGGCGGGTCGTAGGAGTCGACGCCCGATCCCTTCGCGGCCGCGGCCCAGATGTCGACGACCGTGCCCGCCGCGACGAGGTGCTCGGCTCCGGCGGCCGTGGCGATGACGAGCGAGGCCGTGGTGCGCGCATCGGACGAGGACAGGGAGGACCTCGGGACCAGCTCGCCCCCGCCCACGAACCGCGTGACTACGGACCCGTCCGCCGCGCCCGGCGCGACGTAGAGGCCGGCGGCCGCGCCGTCGATGCGGACCCGCACGGGCACGAGGTCGCTGGCATGCACCGGTGCTGCCGGCGTCGAGGCCGGATGCCGCGGCCATGACGACCGTGGACGAGTCGACGGAGCGGAGGAGCGCCACGACCCCGCCCGCGGACACCAGGACGAGGACGAGCCCGACGACGAAGCGGGGATCGAGCCAGGCTGGACGGCGCGCCGGACGCGCAGGACGAGGGGTGGGAGGCATGCGGGTCAATGTCCGGGACGGGGTGCACGGACGTCGCGCGTTGTCCACATGCCGGCTCAGACCCGGACGAGCACGATCCCGACGAGCGGCACGAGCCGGTACCCGAGGACGGCGGACTCCCGTCGCGGCGTGCCCGCCTCGTGGACGGCGACGTCCACGTGGTCGCGGGCGACCCGGTCCAGCGTGCCGCCGACGACCGAGCCGGCCAGTCGCAGCTCGACCCGCGCGCGACGCCGGCACAGGTCCCGGAGGACGAACGGCAGCCCGATCCGGTCCACGATCCCCCGCTCCGGAGGGAGCTCGGACACGGGCTGCAGGCTCGTCCTGATCTGATCGCGGTCCATGGCGAGGGCGTGGACCGACGCGAGCGGGAGGATGCACGCCCGCTCCTCGCGCGACGCGCTCGCCTCCCCGGGGACGACGAGGTCGCCGGACAGCCAGTCGCGCCCCAGCACCTTGGCGCGGATGTCCACCCACGTGCCGTCGGACAGGGACAGCCGGAGCGGGCGGCCCTGGTCGGACGCGGTCAGTGCGCGGAGACGATCGCGGACCACGGTGCGCGCGACGCGGACGCGCTCCTCCTCGGCGCGCTGGTCGCGCTCCTCCGCGAGCCGGGCGGTCTCCCACTGGCCCTCGAGGTCGTCGAAGAGGTTGTCCCACCTCACGCGCGGCCCGCAACAGGAGCGTCGGACGGACGTGGCGGCGACGAGGAGGGCGGGGACATCCCGGTCACCTTGGGGTCGGTTCCTTGAGATCCGCTCTCAGTTCTCCACATGTTGTGTCCTGGGCGTGCAGCGATCCTCTCGTGATGTCACAGTTGTCCAGTCATCGTGGTCCCCCGACCGGGGGGAGCACCCGGATGGGAGTGACGCATGAGTGAAGCAGTGCCACGGGAGGAACTCCCTGACCGCCGGAGCACCATCGCGGGAGACGCAGAGAGCGCGACCGCGCGCCGCGCTCCAGCTCGGAAGCCGTCCAGCGCCTCCACCACCGCAGGCGATCCCCCCCGGCAGGGGCCGTTGCACGTGCGCCGGGCACGACGGCGCCGACGGCGACCGCCCCTGTGCGCGGCACCATCCGCAAGCGCTTCGACGTCGACGACTTCTTCGGACGCCAGCCCTGCAGCAGCCAGGACCTGCCCCCGTCCGGTCCCCTGCTCGAGAACCTCACCCGATGCGTCATCGAGATCCTCGCGGGAGCACGTGAGCTCGACCAGATCGCGCGCTGGGTCAGCGATGACGTCTACCGTCACCTCCTGAAGCGCGTGGTGCTGAGCGCGCGGGCACGGCGTACGAAGGGCCAGTCGGTGACCCGTCCCGTGTTCACGATCGGCACGGTCACGTCGTTCTCCCCGCGCGACGGCGTCATCGAGGCGGTCATCGTCGTCCACGGCAGGGCCCGCGCACGTGCGGTCGCCATCCGCCTCGAGGGTCTCGACCGCCGCTGGCGCGCTGACGGCCGTCAACGTCCTCGACGCCGACGCCCGCCTCGTCCGTCGCATGACGAAGGGCGCACCTCCCTCGGGGAGGTGCGCCCTTCATCATGCGCGGAGCATGCACGGGGCGACGGTGTCCCGCCGCCCGGCACGCTACTTGCGGCGATCGGCCTTGCGGCGCTCCTCGCGGTTCACGGGCGCCGCGGACGCGCCGGTGCGCTGGCCGAAGGCGCCGCGCGCCGGCGGTCCCTGCGGGGCCTCCGGCTCGTCCTCGCCGATCAGGACGGCATCCTCCGCCTCCTGCTCCTTGCGTGCCTTCGCGGTGGCCGCCTTCTCGATCTGGCCGCGCTGGTTGCGGACCTCGACGCCGCCGTCGTCCGTCGGCGCCGTGTAGCGGAGCTTGTCGGCCGTCGCCTGGTTGGCGGCGAGCCCCTTCGCCTGGATGCGCGGACCCATCGATTCCGCGTCGGTCGGCGCCTGGACCTCGACCTCGAGGTTGAACAGGAACCCGACGGTCTCCTCGCGGATCGCGCCCATCATCTGCTGGAAGAGCGCGAAGCCCTCCCGCTGGTACTCGACGAGGGGGTCGCGCTGCGCCATGGCACGGAGCCCGATTCCGTCCTTCAGGTAGTCCATCTCGTACAGGTGCTCGCGCCAACGGCGGTCGATGACCGACAGCACGACCCGGCGCTCGAGCTCGCGCATGGCAGCCTCGCCGAGCTGCTCCTCGCGCTTCGAGTACGCGAGCTTCGCATCCGAGAGGATCTCCCGGCGCACGAAGTCGCGGTTGACGCGTCCCTTGCTGCCGGCCTCGGTGATGACCTCGTCGATGCTGATGGAGATCGGGTACAGAGTGCGGAGCTCCGTCCAGAGGGCGTCGAAGTCCCAGTCGTCGCCGTTGCCCTCGCCGATGTGCGAGTCGAGCACGTCGTCGATGACAGCCTCGAGGAAGCGCTGCGAGCGCTCCTGCAGGTCGTCTCCCTCCAGGATGTGGCGGCGGTCGCCGTAGATGGCCTCGCGCTGGCGGTTGAGCACGTCGTCGTACTTGAGGACGTTCTTGCGGATCTCGGCGTTGCGTGCCTCGACCTGGCCCTGCGCGCTGCGGATGGCGCGGCTGACGACCTTCGACTCGATGGCCACGTCGTCCGGGACGCTGTCGCGGCCCATGAGGCTGGCGGCGGCGCCGTTGTTGAACAGGCGCATCAGGTCGTCGGTGAGGGAGAGGTAGAACCGGCTCTCGCCCGGGTCGCCCTGGCGGCCGGAGCGCCCGCGGAGCTGGTTGTCGATGCGCCGCGACTCGTGGCGCTCGGTGCCGAGCACGTACAGCCCACCGGCGTCGATGACCTTGGCGGCCTCCTCGTCGACCTCCGCCTTGACGGCGGCGAACACGTCGTCCCACTCGGTCTCGGACCGCTCCGGCGTCTCGACCGGGCTGAGGCCGCGGGAGTTCATGGCGGCGACCGCCAGGAACTCGGCGTTGCCGCCGAGCATGATGTCGGTGCCACGACCGGCCATGTTGGTGGCGACGGTGACGGACCCGAGGCGACCGGCCTGCGCGACGATGGCCGCCTCCCGCGCGTGGTTCTTCGCGTTCAGGACCTCGTGGCGGACGCCCTTCTTGGCGAGGAGCTTCGAGAGGTACTCGCTCTTCTCCACGCTCGTCGTGCCCACGAGCACGGGCTGACCGGAGGCGTGGCGCTCGGCGATGTCCTCGACGACCTGCTCGAACTTGGCCTTCTCGTTCTTGTAGATGAGGTCGGACTGGTCCTTGCGCTGCATGGGCCGGTTCGTGGGGATCGGCACGACGCCCAGCTTGTAGGTGCTCATGAACTCGGCGGCCTCGGTCTCGGCCGTACCGGTCATGCCGGACAGCTTCTTGTAGAGGCGGAAGTAGTTCTGCAGGGTGACCGTGGCGAGCGTCTGGTTCTCGGCCTTGACCGCGACGCCCTCCTTGGCCTCGATGGCCTGGTGGATGCCCTCGTTGTACCGGCGTCCCATGAGGATGCGGCCCGTGTGCTCGTCGACGATGAGCACCTCGCCGTTCATGACGACGTAGTCCTTGTCCTTCTTGAACAGCGCCTTGGCCTTGATGGAGTTGTTGAGGAACGAGATGAGCGGCGTGTTGGCCGACTCGTACAGGTTGTCGATGCCGAGGTGGTCCTCGACCTTCTCGATGCCGGCCTCCAGCACGCCGACCGTGCGCTTCTTCTCGTCGACCTCGTAGTCGACCTCGGGGATGAGCCGCTTCGCCACGGTCGCGAACTCGGTGAACCAGCGGTTCGCGTCGCCAGCGGACGGGCCCGAGATGATGAGCGGCGTGCGGGCCTCGTCGATGAGGATGGAGTCGACCTCGTCGACCACGGCGAAGAAGTGGCCGCGCTGGACCATGTCGGCCGCCTGCCACGCCATGTTGTCGCGCAGGTAGTCGAAGCCGAACTCGTTGTTCGTGCCGTAGGTGATGTCGGCGGCGTACTGCTCGCGGCGCTGCTGGGGGGTCTGACCCGCGAGGATCACGCCGGTGGTCATGCCGAGGGCACGGAAGACGCGGCCGATGAGCTCGCTCTGGTAGCTCGCCAGGTAGTCGTTGACCGTGATGACGTGCACGCCGCGGGAGGCGATGGCGTTGAGGTAGGCGGGAAGCGTGGCCACCAGGGTCTTGCCCTCGCCCGTCTTCATCTCGGCGATGTTGCCGAGGTGGAGGGCGGCGCCGCCCATGATCTGGACGTCGAAGCGACGGAGGCCGAGGGTGCGGCGGGAGGCCTCGCGGACGGCGGCGAAGGCCTCGGGGAGCAGGTCGTCGAGGGACTCGCCGTTGGCGTGGCGCTCGCGCAGCTCGACCGTCTCGTTCTTCAGCTCCTCGTCGGTGAGGTGCGTGAAGTCCTCCTCGAGCTGGTTCACCGCCTTCGCGTAGTTCTGCAGCTTGCGGAGCGTGCGGCCCTCGCCGACGCGAAGGACCTTCTCGAAGCACCGACGCCATCGGTGTCTCCCTGCGGATCTGGGGCGGGCGCCGGGTGACGACGACCGCCGTGTCGGCGCGCGGATATCGCCGCCGACGAGCACCGCCATAGCACCGACTCGCCCGCCCCCGTTCCCGGGAGCGCCCTGACCCGTGGAACCGCGCACGCACGAGGCCCCGTGCGCCGGAGCGCACGGGGCCTGGTGCTCGAGGAGGGAGCGGGAGCGGATCAGCGGCGGAGCGACCGGGAGCCGGCCCCGGCGCCCTCCAGCTCCTGCTCGCCGTCGGCCAGGCCGATGACGCCGTAGTCCCAGCCCTTGCGGCGGTAGACGACGCTCGGACGGTCGGTCTCGGCGTCGACGAAGAGGAAGAAGTCGTGGCCCACGAGCTCCATGTGCTCCAGCGCCTGGTCGACCGTCATCGACTGGGAGGGGAAGACCTTGGTGCGGATGACGACGGGGCAGTAGTCCTCCTCGGCGACGGGCTGGTCGACGGGGGCGACGCTCCTTCCGTTGACGCGCTCGATGAGCTCGGCGTCGGCCGGGTCGAGGTCGATCTGGGCGAAGCCGCCGGTGGCCGCCTCGTGGAGGGAGACCGGGCGGTGGTTGCCGCGGTGGATCTTCTTCTTGTCCTTCGCGCGGCGCAGCCGTTCCAGCATGCGGCCGAGGGCGAGGTCGAAGGCCGCGAACTTGTCGGCGGCGCTGCTCTCGGCCCGGATGACGGGGCCGGGACCCACGAGCGTGATCTCCACGCGGTCGTCGCCGGCGGAACCCCCGGACTTCTCGCTGTGCCGCGAGACCTTGATGTCGAGCGAGATGGACTTCTCGGCGAGCTGGGCGATCTTGTCGGCCTTCTCGGTGGCGTACACGCGGAAACGATCGGTGATCTCCGCGTTGCGGCCGGTGATGTTGATGTCCATGACGTACCTCCAGATCATGACGCGCCGCCCGCTGGAAGAGGGCGATCACTTTCACGCCTTTCGGGCGAGCCTAGACCTCGGGCTCGTCCCTGCGCGAGGCATCCGGCGGGTGGACCGCGAGTGCATCGGAAGTGCACAGGGAGCGACGCTCCGGGTCGGGCCCCGGGGACGCCCTCGGACGGCGACGGCCCGGAACGGCAGCGAGGACCGCGCACGCGGCGACCTCGCCTCCCGCCGCGCGGATCGCCCGGCACGTCTCCCGCAGCGTGGCGCCCGTGGTGAGCACGTCGTCCACGACGACGATCCGACGCCCCGTGAGGTCGACGCGCGCGACGAGGCACCCGGCGACGTTCGCAGCACGGGCGGCGACCCCGAGACCCGCCTGGTCCGCGGGTCGGCGGATGAAGCGGAGGGGGTGGCGCCGCAGACCGCGGGGCCCGGACAGCCGCAGCGGGCGCACGCCCGCGCGGGAGAGCAGGACCTCGACGGGCGCATAGCCGCGTCGCCGCAGGGAGGCGCCGGACGACGGGACGTCGATGACGTCGAACGCGGCGACGGCGCGCTCCCCCGGGGCGGCGTCTGCCGGGGCGGCGTCTGCCGGGGCGGGTCGCCGGCCGACGGCGGCCGACTCCGCGGCGAGGAGCGCGCGGGCGAGCGGCACGGCCATGGCCCGCGCCGCGTCCGTGCGGCCCTCCTCCTTGAGGGCGGACAGGAGCGCGGGCCACGGCGGCTCGTAGGCGCTCCCGCACGCGACCGGGACGACGCGGGCGCCGGCGATCCCGGCCGCGGCGGGCACCGGCGGCAGGGCGAGGGCGCGGATCCGGACGGCGCCGTGGAGCGCGGCGCGGCACGACGGGCAGACGGAGCGGTCGGGGGTGCCGCACCCGGCGCACGACACCGGGGCGAGCACGGCGAGCGCGTCGAGCAGGGCGGAGCGCACGAGCCCGCGGGCGCGGCGGCCGGGCGGGGTGACCCGGCGCGGGGCGGGGTGCGGGGAGGGCGGGCGGCGGGTCGGCGGGGATCACGCGCGCAGGTTCGCAGGTGCCCAGCGGGTGACGGGCGCCGGGGACGGATCGGGGGACGGCGTCAGCGCTTGGTGGCCACGAAGGAGACGCCCGTGGCCGTCTGCTGCCAGGTGCTGCCGCGCGGGGTGAGGAGCGCGCCGGCGCTCGTGAGGACGCGCAGCCCGCTCGCGTCGTTGGCCCCGGTGATGGAGACCCCGTCGGTCGCGGATCCCATGCTCTCCGACGGGCCTCCGACCTGGTGCAGGTCGACCTGGCGCTCGCCGTCCGGCGTGAGGGTGAGGGTCGCGACGTCGAGCTCGTCGACCCAGGTCGCGTCGAGCGGCGTGCCGGGCGCGGCCACGAGCTCGAGCGGGGTCGTCGTCAGCGAGACGGGGACCCCGCCGTCGCGGACGATCGACGCCACGAGCAGCCGCGTGGCCCGCCCCCGTCTCGAGCTGCACGAGCACGCGGGCGCCGTCGCGCGCCACGTCGAGCGACACCACGCGGCCGGTCGCGGTCCAGCTCACGGCGACGGGGTGGGCCACGCCGTCGGGACCCCAGGCGACGAGGCCCCGCGGATCCGACGACGGCGTCGACCACACGTAGCCCTGCGCGTCCAGCGAGGGTGCGACGAGGCCCGGGCGCGTGTCGAGGAGGACCGCGTCGCGATCGCCGTCGCCGACGGTCCAGACACCGGACGCGTTCCGCACCGCCGCCTGCCCGCCGTCGGCGCTCAGCGTCGCCGCGTCCGCGCCGAGGGCCGCGACCCGCGTCCCCAGGGTCCCGAGCGGCGCCACCTCCCCGCCGCCGAGGTAGCCGAACGCGCCCTGGGCGAGGACGAGCGGCCGCGACTCGGCCTGCGGGTCCTTGACCGGGCCCCGCCCGCCGAGGTCCGGCACCGTGAGCGGCGTCCCGTCGACGAGCACCTGCACGTCGAGCACCGACGGGATGTTCGACAGGCTCTGCCGCAGCTGCAGCTCCATGCGCTGCTGGGTGACGCCGTCCGCGGCGCGCGCCTCCGTCGAGAGGTCCACCTGGGCGTCCCGCCCGCCGTCGTCACCGCCGACGACGCCAGCCGCGTGCCCTCGGGGAAGGCCGTGACGACCGCGGGCTGGGACAGCCAGGGCGACGGCCCCTGGAGGAGCGACTTGACGATCCGGGTGCTGACGCTCTGCGATGCCCTCGTGACGAAGAAGCGGAGATCCGGCACGAGGAACGAGAACGTGGGGTCGAAGAAGTACAGCGCGTGCGCGCTGAAGATCTCGCGGAAGTAGGTCGACCGCAGCGCGATGCCGTCGGGTGCCCGCTGGATGCGCCACTCGCCGCGCTCCTGCACGAGCTGGAACGAGAGGCGCGTCTCCTGGTCGCTGCCGACCTCCCGGTAGTGACCCTGGCCGTCGACCGTCGCGATGGTGGTCACCGAGTAGCTGTACGTGCCGTCGACCTCCTCCGAGGTCGACGCCTGGCCCTCCCACACCACGACGCTGGCGAAGGGATCCCAGCGGGAGGCGAAGTCCGACGCGCAGGAACTGGCGTGCCACGCCGTACTGGTCGGCGGAGCTGGTCGCGGCGTCCACGAAGCCCGCGATGACGTCGTCCGGCCCGTCCCCGGCCTGGGGGCCGTCCGGCTGGTAGCTGACGCCCGACTCGTCCGCGATCACGGCGGCGTCGCCCTCGGAGACCGGTCCGCCGGAGGGGATGGAGACGCAGCCGGCGAGGAGGACCGCGACGGACGCCACGAGCGCGACGGCGGCGGGAGCGGGCCGTCCGGCGACGGCGGAGGACGGGTCGGCCGTGGCGGCGCCGCGGGTCAGGGGCTGGGGACACGGGCGTCCTCCTCGTCGGCGTGGTCGTTCGCGGGGTCGTCGGGCGGCAGCTGCACGGGCGAGCCCTCGAGGGGGACGTCGGGACGGCGCGGGAGGGTCAGCCGGAAGCAGGACCCCTCTCCGGGACGCGACCAGAGCTGCAGCCAGCCGTGGTGCAGGTTCGTGTCCTCCAGCGAGATCGCGAGCCCGAGGCCCGTCCCGCCCGCGGCGCGCTGGCGGGAGGGGTCCGCGCGCCAGAACCGGTCGAAGACGCGGCCCATCTCCTCGCGCGTCATCCCGACGCCGTAGTCGCGGCACGGCGAGTGCGACTGCGTCGCGGTCGCTGTCCACCGTGATGACGATGGGACGGCCCTCGCCGTGGTCGAGCGCGTTGCCGACCAGGTTCGTGACGATGCGGCGCACCCGCCGCGCGTCCATCTCGGCGTCGAAGTAGCCGCCCGGGGCCACCAGCCGGAGCTCGGAGCCCTTCTGCGCGGCGAGGCCCTCGAACTCCTCGATGCTGTCCTCCACGAGCCGCACGAGGTTGGTCGGCTCGGTCACGAGGTCGACGGCGCCCGCGTCGAACCGGCTGATCTCCAGCAGGTCCGCGAGGAGGGTCTCGAACCGCTCCACCTGGGTGTGCAGGAGCTCGGCGCTGCGGGCCGCCGGCGGGCTGAAGTCCTCGCGCAGGTCGTAGAGCACGCCGCCCGCGAGCCGGATGGTCGTGAGCGGTGTGCGCAGCTCGTGCGACACGTCCGAGACGAAGCGCTGCTGCAGCTGCGAGAGGTCGGCGAGCTGGGTGATCTGCGACTGCAGGGAGTCGGCCATGCCGTTGAACGACCGGGCGAGGGTCGCGATCACGTCCTCCCCCTTGACGGGGAGCCGCTCCTCGAGCTGACCGGCGGCGAGCTTCTGGCTCGTGTCGGCGGCCACGCGGATGGGCGCCACGACCAGGCGGACGACGAGCCACGCGATCGCGCCGATGAGCACCACCAGGAGGAGGAACGCGAGGAGGATGGTGCCGGCGACGAAGTCGAGGGTCTGCTGGATGTCACCCAGGTCGTAGACGAGGTAGAGCTCGTAGCGCCCGGCCGAGGGGATGTCGATGCTCGAGCCGACGACGATGCCCGGGCTGGTGGCGCCCTGGTCGCCCACCGGGATCGCCACCGACTGCCACTGCTGCGTGCCCGTGCCCTCGCCGACCGCACGGCGGAGGTCGGCGCTCAGGAGGCTGTCGACGTAGCTCGGCGGTGGACGCGTTCTGCAGGACGTTCCGTGCCTCGGTGCCGGGCGTCCGGCGGAAGGCGAAGTCGGACAGGTTGATGGCGCTGCCGCGGAGCTCGTCGAAGACCTGGGTGCGCAGCTGCTCCAGCTCCGTCTGGTCGGAGGCGTCGGAGGAGGTGAACTGCTCCTGCATCCGGCCCGTGGCGCTGTTGGACTGCTGGAGGACGGTGTCGAGCCGCTGGCGGAAGAGATCGCTCGAGATGCTCTGCGTCATGAGCACGCCGATGAGGAGGACGGTGACGCCCGAGAGCGCGACCGTGATGAGGACGGTGCGGAACTGGAGCGACACCGACCAGATCCGGACGAGGCGGCGCGGCCACGACCTCCAGTCGACGAGCCACGCGGGCAGGGGGCGCATCGGGCTAGGCCGCGGCCCCCGCGCGGTAGCCGACGCCGCGCACGGTCATGACGATGCGCGGGTTGTCCGGGTCGTCCTCGACCTTCGCGCGGAGGCGCTGCACGTGCACGTTGACGAGGCGCGTGTCGGCCTTGTACTGGTAGCCCCACACCTGCTCGAGGAGCATCTCGCGCGTGAACACCTGCTGCGGGCGGCTCGCCAGCGCGTGCAGGAGGTCGAACTCGAGGGGCGTGAGGTCGATCCGCTCCTCGCCGCGACGGACCTCGTGGCCCTCGACGTCGACGACGAGGTCGCCGACCTGGAGGAGGCCGGGCGACGAGGAGGACGCGGGGACGCAGGCGCGTGCGGATGCGCGCGACGAGCTCCTTGGGGTTGAACGGCTTGACGATGTAGTCGTCCGCGCCGGACTCGAGGCCCTTCACGACGTCGGCCGTGTCGGACTTCGCCGTGAGCATGATGATGGGCACGCCCGACTCCGCGCGGATGAGATCGCACACCTGGATGCCGTCGAGCCCCGGGAGCATGAGGTCGAGCAGGACGAGGTCGGGCTTGCCGTCGTGGAACGCGGCGAGCGCCTGGCCGCCGTCCCCGCAGAAGGAGGGCTCGAACCCCTCGGTGCGCAGGACGATGCCGATCATCTCGGCGAGCGCGGTGTCGTCGTCGACCACCAGTATCCGTGCTGTCATGAAACCGTGTTCCCCGTCCTCGGAACCCCCAGGGTAGCCGGTGGATCCGCGGGGACGCCCGGGCGCGCGGACGCCGGCCGGCGCCGTGACTCCGCCGGGCGCCTGTGGGAGGCTGGGGCACTGTGACCGATGACCAGAGCTGGCAGGCCCCGGGCGGCGCACCGTCCGGTCCGGGCGGATCCCCGGAACCCGCACGACACGACGCGGACGCGGGCCACGGCGCCCCTCCGGCCGCGCCTCCGGCCGGTCCTCCGGCAGCGCCCGGCTACCCGGCGGCGCCGGGCTACGCGCCGGCCGGCGGGTACGCCCCGGGCCCCGGGTACCCGCCCGCTCCCGGCTGGGGCGCCGCACCCGGCTGGACGCCGCCGCCCAAGCCCGGCCTCCTCCCGCTGCGCCCGCTGGGGCTCGGCGCGATCCTCGCGGGCTCCTTCCAGACGCTGCGCCGGAACCCGGGACCCACCATCGGCAGCGCGCTCCTCATCCAGGGGATCGTCGGCGTCCTGACCCTGCTGATCGTCGGCGGCGTCAGCGGCTTCGTCGTGCTGCGCGTGCTCTCGGCGCGCGAGGCCGACCAGGGACCGCTCATCGCGGGCGGCGTCGCGGCCGTCGTGGTCGCGGCGCTCGTGACGCTGGTGCTCTCCATCGTCGCGTCCGCCTTCCTCCAGGGCGTCATCGCGAGCGAGGTGGCCCGCGGCACGCTGGGCGAGCGCCTCCGGATGCGCGCGCTGTGGCGGCTCGCCCGTCCACGCGTCGGCTCGCTCGTCCTGTGGAGCGCCTTCCTCGCCGCCGCTTGGACGCTCGTGGCCGCCGTGCTGGCCGGCGTCGTCGTCCTCCTGGTGCTCGCGGGCGGCGCGGGCATCGTCGTCGGCGTGATCGTGGGGGTCCTCGGCGTGGCCGGCCTCGTGGTCGTCGCCGCCTGGGTCACGACCCGCCTCGCCCTCGTGCCGAGCGCCATCGTGATCGAGCGGCTCCGGCCGTTCGCCGCCGCCCGGCGCTCCTGGTCGCTGACGATCGGCTCGTTCTGGCGCGTGCTCGGGATCCTGCTGCTCACGGGCGTCATCGTGTCGGCCGCCACGAACATCGTCACGGTGCCCCTGACGCTGCTCTCCTCCATCCTGCAGGGCGTGCTCTTCCCGAACGGCGAGCTCGACTTCGAGTCCTTCGACGCGTCCGTCGTCTTCTACCTCGGGTCGCAGCTGCTCGCCATCGTGGTGAGCGTCGTCGTGGGGAGCATCGGCGCCATCGTCACGACCGCCAACGCGACGATCCTCTACGTCGACCTGCGCATGCGGCGCGAGGGGCTCGACCTCGAGCTCGCCCGCTTCGCCGAGGAGCGGGCCGCCGGCGCGCCGACGGCGACGGGGCCGGACGCCCGCGACCCCTACGCGGCGCCCGGAGCCGCCCCCAGACGCCCGTGATCCCCTCCGTCTCCCTCGCGGCAGCCGTGCGCGCGTCCGCCGTCCCGCTCGAGCCCGACGCCGACGACGCTCGGCGCCTCCTCCTCGACGAGCTCGGGCGCCCCGAGTACGAGGCGGCGCGGCCGAACGCGCTCGACCTCGCCGCGCAGGCGGTGGGCGACTGGATCGCGCGCATCCTGGGCGGGGCGAGCGGCGGCCTGGCCGACCTCGCGCCCCTCGTGATCGGGGCGCTCGTCCTCGCGGTGGTCGTCGTGGCGTTCCTCGTGTTCGGCGCTCCGCGGCGCGACCGGCGGCGGGCCGCTGAGCGCGGCGACGGGCTGTTCGGATCCGACGACCGGCGCTCGGCGGAGGAGCTGCGGCGCGCGGCCGAGGCGGCCCGGCGCGCCGGCGACCTCGACTCCGCCGTCTCCGACCTGTTCCGCGCCATCGCCCGCGAGCAGGCGGAGCGCACCATAGTCGCGGTGGATCCCGGCAGCACCGCCCGCGGGTTCGCCCGCCGCGCCGGATCCGCCCACCCCGGCCACGCGGAGCGGCTCGTCGCGGCCGCCGACGACTTCGACGCCGTCCGCTACCTCGGACGCGCCGGCACGGAGGAGATGGTCGACCGGCTCGTCGCGCTGGACCGCGACCTGCGGACGGCCGCGCCCGTGCTCCGCGAGCCCGTGGGCGCGGGTCCCGCGTGAACGCGCCCGCGTCCTCCGCCTCCGCCCCCTCGGAGTCCGCCCTCGCGACCGCCGAGACCCGCACGCCGGGCCAGGCGCTCCGGCGGGCCGGGACCTGGATCGCGCTGGCGGCCCTCGCCGTCCTCGTGGCGCTGGCGTCCCTCGCGATCGGCGGCGCGGCGCGGCCGGGCGACGCGCTCGCGCCGGACAACCCCGCTCCGGGCGGCACGCAGGCGCTCGCCCGCGTGCTGGCCGCCCAGGGCGTCGACGTGACCCTCGCCGGCACCTTCGCCGAGGCCCGTGCCGCGGTCGGGGAGGGCGACCATGCGACCCTCGTGCTCGGGCCCACCTCGGACCGCCTCGACGACGACCGCCTGGCCGAGGTCGGCCGGCTGGACGACGCGCACGGTGCTCCTCTCCCCCGACTTCCGGACGCTCCGCGCGATCGCGCCCGACGTCGCGGCGGGCGGCGCGGCCGAGTCCGACGACCGCGCCCTGGACGCCCGGTGCGCCCTCCCGGCCGCGGTGGCCGCGGATCCGTCCCCGACGACGCGCCCGTGTTCCGCCTCGTCGGCGAGGACGCCTCCGCGGTCGTCACGTGCTTCCCCGACGACACCGGGGACGCCTTCGCGCTCCTCGAGGTGCCCGCGGTCCTCGCACCGGGGGGCACGGTCGTCGTGCTGGACGCCGATCCCGTCCTGACCAACGACCGCATCGGGGAGCAGGGGTCCGCCGCCCTCGCGCTCGGCGTGCTCGGGGAGCGCCCCCGGCTCGTCTGGTACACGCCGTCGCCCGACGACGCGGCGGCCGACGCGCCGCCCACGCTCGGCCAGCTGACGCCCGGGTGGGCGACCCCCGCGATCCTCCTGCTCGGCGCCGCCGCCCTCGCCGCCGCCGTCTGGCGCGGCCGCCGCTTCGGACCGCTCGTGGTGGAGCGGCTGCCCGTCGTGGTCCCGGCCGACGAGACCGCCGAGGGCCGCGCCCGGCTGTACCTGCGGGCCGACGCGCGCGGCCACGCCCTCGACGCGCTCCGGGTGGGAACGGTGGACCGGCTCGCGACGACGCTCGCGCTCGGGCGGCTCGCGTCCGTCGACGAGGTAGCTGGCCGCCGCGGCAGCCGCCGTCGGCGAGGACCCGGCCGGGATCCGCGCCCTGCTCCTCGACACCCGCCCCCGCACCGACCGCGACCTCGTCGACCTCGCCGGGCGGCTCGCCGCCCTCGAGCGCCGGGTCGCCCGCGCCGTGGACCCCGCCTAGGAGAATGGACGCCATGACCGACGACCTCCGCACCAGCCTGCTCGCCGTCCGGACCGAGGTCGGGAAGGCGGTGGTCGGCCAGGACGGCGCCGTGACGGGCATGATCATCGCCCTCCTCGCCCGCGGCCACGTGCTCCTCGAGGGCGTCCCCGGCGTCGCGAAGACGCTGCTCGTCCGGTCGCTCAGCCAGGCCCTCGCCCTCGACACGGCGCGCGTGCAGTTCACCCCCGACCTCATGCCGGGCGACATCACGGGGTCGCTCGTCTACGACTCCCGCGAGGCCGCGTTCTCGTTCCGCCGGGGCCCCGTGTTCACCAGCATCCTGCTGGCGGACGAGATCAACCGCACGCCGCCGAAGACCCAGTCGGCGCTGCTCGAGGCCATGGAGGAGCGGCAGGTCACAGTCGACGGCGAGAGCCACCCGCTGCCCGACCCGTTCCTCGTCGCCGCCACGCAGAACCCCGTCGAGTACGAGGGCACCTACACGCTGCCCGAGGCGCAGCTCGACCGCTTCCTGCTGAAGCTCGTCCTCGACCTCCCCGAGCGCGACGCCGAGGTGGAGGTGCTCCGCCGCCACTCGACGGGCTTCGACCCGCGCGACCTCCGCGCCGCGGGCGTCGCGCCCGTGCTCGACGCGGACGGGCTCCGCCGGGCGCAGGCCGCCGTGCGCGAGGTGCGCGTGGGCGCCGACGTGCTCGCCTACATGGTCGACCTCGCGCGCGCCACCCGCCGGTCGCCGTCGGTGCAGCTCGGGGCGTCGCCGCGCGGGTCCACGAGCCTCCTCGCCGCGAGCCGCGCATGGGCCTGGCTGAGCGGATCGAGGCCGTCACGCCCGACCACGTGCAGGAGATGGTGCTGCCCGTGCTCCGCCACCGCATCGCGCTCCGCCCCGAGGCGGAGCTCGAGGGGGTCTCCGTCGACGCCGTGCTCCGCGGGGTCATGTCGCAGGTGCAGGTGCCGATCTAGATGGCGCCGCGCTAGCATGGCCCTCACCGGCCGCACGGTCGCGCTGCTCCTCCTGGGGCTCGCGCCGCTCGTCGCGCTCGGCGACGGGTCGGACGCGGCCTACGCGCTGCTCGCCGGCTGGATCCTCCTGGTCGCGCTCCTCGTGACGCTCGACCTGGCCCTCGCCGCGAGCCCCCGCCGGGTTGCGCTGGAGCGGAGCCTGCCCGCCAGGATCCGCCTCGACGAGACCGGCGAGAGCCTCCTGCTCATGACGAACCGCGGATCGCGGACGCTCCGCGCCGTCGTGCGGGACGCCTGGCAGCCCTCCGCCGGGGCCTCCTCCACGCGCGACCGCGTGCGGATCCCGGCCGGCGAGCGCCGCGCGATCCGCCTCGCGCTCACCCCCACGCGCCGCGGCGAGCGCCGCACCGAGCGGGTCATGATCCGCTCCGCCGGTCCGCTCGGCCTCGCCGCCCGTCAGGCGACGCTCCTCTCCCCCGGCGCCGTGCGGGTCCTGCCGCCGTTCCGCTCCCGGCGCCACCTCCCGTCGCGGCTCGCCCGGATGCGCGAGCTCGACGGCCGCACGGCCCTCATGGTCCGCGGGCAGGGCACCGAGTTCGACAGCCTGCGCGACTACGTGCGCGGCGACGACGTGCGCTCCATCGACTGGCGCGCGACCGCCCGACGGCAGGACGTGGTGGTCCGCACCTGGCGCCCCGAGCGCGACCGGCGCGTGGTGCTCGTGCTCGACACCGGGCGCACGGCCGCGGGACGGATCCAGGACGAGACTCGGCTCGACACGGCCTTCGAGGCCTCGCTCCTGCTGGCCGCGCTCGCCACGCGCTCCGGCGACCGGGTCGACATGGTGGCGCACGACCGGCGCGTGCGCGCCCGGGTGCGCGCGGGATCCGGCGGCGACGTCGTGTCCCGCATGGTCGACGCCCTCGCCCCCGTGGATCCGGAGCTCCTCGAGACCGACTGGACCGCGGTCCCCGCGCTCGTCCGCCGCATCGTGACGCAGCGCTCCCTCGTGGTGCTGCTGACGTCCATCGACTCCCCCGGCAGCTCCACGGCGCTGCTGCAGGTGCTGCCGCAGCTCACGCGCACGCACCACGTGCTGGTGGCGGCGGTCGTGGATCCCGGCCTCGCCGAGCGCGCCGCGGACCGCACCGGGCGCACGGCCGTGTACCGCGCCGCCGCGGCCGAGCGCGCGCTCCTCGACGTCGCCCGCGTCGAGGCGGCCGTGCGCCGGCTCGGGGCGGACGTCGTCACGGGCGCGCCGGCGGACCTGCCGCCCGCGCTGGCCGACCGGTACATCCGGCTGAAGGCCACCGGGCGGCTCTGAGCCCGGACCTCGGACCCCGGCCCTCGACAGGCGCGAGCCGCGCCCGCGGCGGACGGCGTCCGGGACCGGAGGTGGTCGCGGTCGGGCGGCGACCGGTTCAGGCGCGGGTGACCGCGCGCTCCTCGGCCGGCAGCGGGAGCACCCCGCCGCTCAGGGCGCGGATCGATCTCTCGAGCGCGTCGCGCATGTCGATGTCGGGGCGGTAGCTCCACTGCAGCTGGAGGCCGTCGCTGACGGCCACGGCGAGGCGGGCGAAGCCGTCCGGGTCCATGCCTGCGGGGAGCTCCACGCCGAGGTCGCGCACCTGGTCGGCGAGCGCCCCCACGACGCGCGCGTAGCGGTCGGCGATGTAGGAGTGCGCGGGGTGCTCGACACCGGCCGCGTCCACGACGAGGCGGGAGTACAGCGCGACGAGGCCGGGCGTCTCGGCGTTGCGGGAGCTGGCGTGCAGCAGGGCGCCCACCATGTCGGCGGGGTCCGCGTCGGGCATCGCCTCGCGGTGGTCCGCGGCGGAGTGCGCGTCGCGCTCCTCGAGCACGGCGGCGATGAGCGCCTCGCGGGATTCGAAGTAGTGGAGGACGCCCGCCTTGCTGATGCCCACGGCGTCGGCGATCTCCTGCAGGGGGAGGACGCCGAGTACCCCCGCTCGGCGATGAGGGCGAGCGCGGCCTCGAGGATCTCGCGCCGCCGGGTCGCCCCCTTGGCGTACCGCCGCGGCCCCTCTGCCCCAACCATGGTCCGACCTTAGCGATCCCGGGCGACGGAGAGTACCTACCGAAGGTCGGTTTTGCGTGCTACCGTCGTGCCGAGCCGCCGACGAGGGCGGCCAGACACCAGGAGGCACCGTGGCCGACGCAGTCCGAGAGCAGCACACCGGGGGCGCGTCGCGCGTCTCCCCCCGCGTCGGGGACGGTGTCCGTCCGCCCGGTTCGCGTCGCGCCGAGATCGGGATGCCCATCGCGCTCCTCGGCCTGTTCGTGGCCCTGCTGCCGCCGATCATCGTGTCGTCGGCGCTGAAGGTGAACGAGGTGGCGCCGGCAAGCACCGCCGGGACGCTGAGCCTCGGCGCTCGGCCTCGGCGCGGTCGTCGCGCTCGTCGTGAACCCGCTCGCGGGCCGCCTCTCGGACCGCACCACCGGCCGCCTCGGCATGCGGCGTCCCTGGATCATCGGCGGCGTCGTCCTCGGCTACGGCGCGCTCGTCCTCCTCACGCAGGCGACCACCGTGCTCGCCCTGGTGGGCGCGTGGATGCTCGTCGAGGCGTGCTTCAACGCCGCCATCGCCGCCCTCATCGCCGTGATGGCCGACTCCGCCCGCCCCCGCAACCGCGGCCGCGTCGCCGCGGCCGTCGGCGTGGCGCAGAACGGCTCGCTCGTGGTGGGCACCTTCATCGTGCAGCTGTTCACCACCACGACGCAGCAGGTGCTCGTGCCCGGCGCCGTGGGCGTGGCCGTGGTCGTCGCCTTCGCGCTCGTCTTCCGGGACCGCGTGCTCGACGAGCGTCCCGCCGCGCCCCTCGGCGTCCGCCAGCTGCTCGGGTCGTTCGTCTTCGACCCGCGCAGGAACCCCGACTTCGGCTGGGCCTGGCTCATGCGTTTCCTGCTCACCGCGTCGGCCGTCACGGCCACCAACTACCTGGCGCTGTACCTCATCGACGACCTCGGCGTCGCCGAGGCCGACGTCGCGAACGCGGTCTTCCTCGCGACCCTCTTCAACGTGGTCGGCGTGGTCTCGACCACCTTCGTGGCCGGCTGGCTGAGCGACCGGCTCGGCCGCCGCAAGGTGTTCGTGGCCGCCGCCGCGCTCGTCGCGGTCGTCGGCCTCGTGATCCTCGCCCTCGCGCCCAGCCTCGCCGTCGTCTACGCCGCCCAGCTCGTGATCGGCGCGGGCATCGGCTCGTTCGACGCCGTCGACCTCGCGCTCATCACCGACGTCCTCCCGAGCGACTCCGACAACGGCAAGGACCTCGGGGTCGTGAACATCGCGCAGGCGCTGCCCCAGTCGCTCGTCCCGACCGCGGCGGGCGGCGTCGTCGCCGTCGCCGGCTACCCGGGCCTCTTCCTCGCGGGCGCCGCCGCCGGCCTCCTCGGCGCGGTGGCCGCGTTCCGCGTGAAGGGCGTCCGATGAGCGGCCCCGTCTTCCCCGCACCCGACCGGGGCGAGGAGACTCGCCCCGACGCCGACGTCCCCGAAGGAGCACCCATGGACCCCCGCGAGAGCACCCCGCTCGACCCCGACACCGCCCGCCTCGAGGAGCTCGCCGGGCGCCTCACCCTCGAGCAGAAGGTGCAGCTCGTCACGGGCCGCGACTTCTGGACCACGTGGCCCGTGGAGGGGATCGGCCTCCGCCGCATGCTCGTCTCCGACGGCCCGAGCGGCGTGCGCGGCGAGGTGTGGGACGAGCGCTCGCCCTCGCTGAACCTGCCGTCGGCATCCGCGCTGTCGTCCACCTGGGACACCGGGATCGCCGCCCGCTACGGCCGGGCGTCCGCGGTGGAGGCGCGCCGGAAGGGCGTCGACGTCGTGCTCGGCCCGACCATCAACCTGCACCGCTCCCCCTACGGCGGGCGGCACTTCGAGGCGTTCAGCGAGGATCCGCTCCTCACCGCCGACCTCGCCGCCGCGTACGTGCGGGGCGTCCAGGAGAACGGCGTCGGCGCCACCCCCAAGCACTACGTCGCCAACGAGTACGAGACCGACCGGTTCACCGGCGGACAGCGTCGTCGCCAGCGGGCGCTCCGGGAGCTGTACCTCGCGGCGTTCGAGAAGGCCGTCGTCGAGTCACGCGCCTGGCTCGTCATGAGCTCGTACAACTCCATCAACGGCACGACGTCCACGGAGAACGACCTGCTGGAGACGCCGCTGAACTCGGAGTGGGGATTCGACGGCGTCGTGGTCAGCGACTGGACGGGCGTCCGCAGCGTCGACGCCGCGCGCGCCTCGCAGGACCTGGAGATGCCCGGCCCGCTCGGCGCGTGGGGCCCCGCGCTCCTCGACGCCGTGCGCGACGGCCGCGTGCTCGAGGGCGACATCGACCGCAAGGTCCTCCGCCTCCTCCGGCTCGCCGCCCGGGTCGGCGCGCTCGAGGGCTTCGACGCCGTGGCGCCCGCCCCCGTCGCCGTCGAGGACGGCGTCGCGTTCGTGCGCACCGCCGCCGCGGCCGGCAGCGTGCTCGTGCGGATGCGGCCACGTCCTCCCGCTCGACGCGTCCGCCCTCCGCACCGTCGCCGTGATCGGCCACAATGCCGTCGAGGCGCGCACGCAGGGCGGGGGCAGCGCGACGGTCATCCCGGAGCACGTGGTCACGCCGCTCGACGGGATCCGCGACGCGCTGCCCGACGGCGTCGCGGTGCGGTACGCGCGCGGCGCGGTCGTGCAGAAGGGGATCCAGGAGCTGCCGCTCGCGGAGATCCGGAACCCCCGCACGGGCGAGCCGGGCGCGCTCGTGCGCTTCCTCGACGCGGACGGCGGCGAGATGTTCACGGAGGACCGCCGGGCGACGACCCTCATGTACTTCGGCGGCGACGCCCCGACGGGCACGGCGGCGGTCATCGAGATCACGGCCCGCTGGACCCCGACGACGACGGGCGAGGTGCTCTTCGGCTTCAGCGCCACCGGCCGCGGCCGCGTGTACTCCTACGGCGCGCTCCTCCGCGAGGACGGCGCCGCGCCCGTGGGCATGGACCTCGGCGCGAGCCTCATGTCCCCGCCCTCGATCTCGGCCGCGCTGCCGGCGACCGCGGGCGAGCCCGTGGACCTCAGGGTGGAGTTCGAGCTGACGTCGATGCCGGGCGGCCTCGCGGGCATCCTCGGCATCACGGTGGGCCTCGAGGCCGACGAAGTCCGACCCCGAGCGCCTCCTCGACGAGGCCGTGGCGGCCGCGACGGGCGCGGACGTCGCGATCGTCGTCGTCGGCACGAACGCCCAGGTGGAGTCGGAGGGCTTCGACCGCGAGTCCCTCGCGCTGCCGGGCCGCCAGGACGAGCTGGTGCGCCGGGTCGCCGCCGTCGCCCCGCGCACGGTCGTCGTCGTGAACTCGGGCTCCCCGGTCCCTGCCGTGGCGGGAGGAGGCGGACGCGGTACTCCTCGCCTGGTTCGGCGGCCAGGAGTTCGGCGCGGCCCTCGCGGACGTGCTCCTCGGCGCGGTCGAGCCCGGCGGACGGCTCCCCACCACATGGCCCGCCGCGGAGGAGGACGTGCCCGTCACGAGCGTCACGCCCGTCGACGGGAAGGTCGTCTTCGACGAGGGGATCCACGTCGGGTACCGCGCCCGGCTCCGCGCCGGCGCGACGCCCGCCTACCCGTTCGGCCACGGCCTCGGCTACACGACGCACGCCCTCGACGACCTGCACGTGACCGAGGACAGCGGCGGGATCACGGCCACCGTGACCGTGACGAACACCGGCGACCGGGCGGGCAAGCAGGTCGTGCAGGCCTACGCGTCGCGCGCCGCCTCCTCGGTGGACCGGCCGGTGCGCTGGCTCGCGGGCTTCGCGTCCGTGGAGCCGAGGAGCCCGGGGCGTCGGCGGAGGTCCCCGTCGCGATCGCCGCCCGCGCCTTCGAGCACTGGGACGGCGGGTGGCGCCGCGAGGCCGGCGCCTTCCGCCTGCACGTGGGCGCCTCGGTGGACGCGACGCCGCTCGAGCAGGACGTCGACCCGTCCGGCGCCCCCGCCGCCGGCTTGACCCGCACCGGCACGACCCGCGAGGGCGGGCGGCCGGCGGATCCACGGGGCTCAGCCCGCGACGATCCGCCGGCCGCCCGCCTCGAACTCGTCCAGGTCGCCCGTGGCGCCCGAGCGGACCGCCCGGCCGCCGACGACGACCATGTAGAAGAGGAACGCCCCGAGCGCCACGGCCCCGATGCCGATCTTGAGCGGCACAGGCCAGGGCTGCGGCGTCACGAAGCCCTCGATGATCCCGCTCACGAGCAGCACCAGCACGAGCCCCATCGCCACGGTGATGAGGGCCCGCCCGTCCTCGGCGAGCGCCTGGCCGCGGGTGCGGGCCCCAGGGCGCGATCCACGACCACGAGATGCGCAGGCCCGCGGCGGCGGCCCCGAAGATGGCGGTCAGCTCCAGCAGGCCGTGCGGGAGGATGTACGAGAAGAACGTGCCGCCCTCCCCGTAGGAGAACATGACGGCGGTGGTGGTGCCGAGGCCCTGCGCGTTCTGCAGGATCACGTACGGCACCCACAGCCCCGTGATACCGCCGAAGGCGACGCACTGCGCCGCGATCCACGCGTTGTTCGTCCAGACCTGGCCCGTGAACGAGGCCGCGGGGTTGGAGCTGTAGTAGTCGATGAAGTCGTCCTCGACGTAGCGGCGGAGGTCCTCGTCGCTGCCGAGGCTGGCGATCATCGCGGGGTCGCCGAGGATCCAGGTGGCGTAGAGCGCCACGATCGCGATGGTCGCGAGCGCGACCGCGAGGGTCAGCCAGCGGATCCGGGCACAGCGCCGCGGGGAGGTCGACGGCGAAGAACGCGGGGATGCGCGCGGCGGGGTCCGTCGCCTGCCCGGTGAAGCGCATGCGGGCCCGCGAGAGGGCGACGGAGAGCCGGTCACCCTGCGCGGTGGACCCGGCAGGTCAGCGCCTGGATCGCGGAGAGCTGCGCCGCGCCCGCCTGGTACCGGTCGTGCGCGACGAGCTGGTCGGCGTCGGGTCCCGTGAGCCGGCGCCGGCCGGCGAGGCGGGCGAGCCGGTCCCACGCGTCCCGGTGGGCGGCGGTGTAGGCGTCGAGGTCCATCTGCTTTGACTATATGCATGGCGGCCGCCGACGCGCACGGCACCGGGATCCTCGGACGGCCCCGACGCGCTCGTGGTGGGCGAGGCCGTCGCCCTCGACGTCCGCCCCGCGGGCTTCGTGCTCCGGGCGGCCGGCGCCGCGATCGACGTGCTCGCGTCCCTGGTCGTGGGCCTCCTGCTCGTCCTCCTCATCGGCCGGCTCGCGGAGGCGGGGCTCCTCGACGAGGCGTCCGGCGCGGCCTGCGTCATCGCCGCCGTCGTGCTGGCGATCGTCGTGATGCCCGTCGTGGTCGAGGTCGCCTCCCGTCGGCCGCTCGCTCGGCCGCTGGGCGGTCGGAGCCCGCATCGTCCGCGCGGACGGCGGCGGCATCGGCCTCCGCCACGCGGTCGCCCGCGCCCTCGTCGGGATCCTCGAGCTGCACCTGACCCTCGGCGGGGTCCCGGCCGCCCTCGTGGGGCTCCTCTCGCCGCGCGCGCAGCGCCTCGGCGACCTCGTGGCCGGCACCCGCTCGCAGCACGAGCGCGTGCCCGCCTACCCCGCACCGCTGCCGGCCGTGCCGCCGCACCTCGTCGCATGGGCCGCCGAGGCCGACGTGGGCCGGCTCCCGGACCAGCTGGGCCGCCGCCTCGCGCGCTTCCTCACCCAGCGCGGCGCCATGACCCCGGCCTCCCGCGCGCGCCTCGCGGCGGAGCTCGCCGCGGAGGCCGCCGCGCACGTGTCGCCCGTACCCGCGACCGACCCGGAGTCGTTCGTGACCGCCGTGGGCGCCGTCCGCCGGGAGCGCGAGCACCGGGCGCTGATGCTCGAGCGCGACCGCATGACGGCGCTCGAGCCGATCCTCGCGGGCCGCCCGCACGGGTTCCCGCCGCCCGGGCCCTCGACCCCGGCCTGACGCCGCCCGCGGTCCGCGGTCCGCACGCGCATGTCCGCACGCGCAGGGCGGGTGCACGAGCGTGCGCGCTGCGCCCGGGCCCCGCACGCGACGACGCCGCCCGCCCCGCGCTGCGGGTCGGACGGCGTCGGCGGCCGAGCGGTCGATCAGTACCGGTAGTGGTCCACCTTGTACGGCCCCTCGACGGGCACGCCGATGTAGGCGGCCTGCTCGAGGCGGAGCTCGGTGAGCTCCACGCCGAGCGCGTCGAGGTGGAGGCGCGCGACCTTCTCGTCGAGGTGCTTCGGGAGCACGTAGACGCCGATCGGGTACTGGTCGTTGCGGACGTAGAGCTCGATCTGCGCGAGCACCTGGTTCGTGAACGAGTTGCTGATCACGAACGAGGGGTGCCCGGTGGCGTTTCCCAGGTTCATCAGGCGGCCCTCGGACAGCACCAGCACGCTGCGGCCGGACGGCAGGCGCCACTCGTGCACCTGCGGCTTGATCTCGACCTTCTCCACGCCGGGGAGGCGCTCGAGGCCGGCCATGTCGATCTCGTTGTCGAAGTGGCCGACGTTGGCGATGATCGCCTGGTGCTTCATGCGCTGGATGTCGTCCGCGCGGACGGCGCTCGAACGTTGCCCGTTGCCGGTGACGAGGATGTCGACGGTCTCGATGACCGACGACAGCCGCGCGACCTGGTAGCCGTCCATCGCCGCCTGGAGCGCGCAGATGGGGTCGACCCTCGGAGACGATGACGCGGGCGCCCTGGCCGCGCAGCGCCTCGGCCGCGCCCTCGCCGACGTCGCCGTAGCCGACGACGAACGCGACCTTGCCGCCGATGAGCGTGTCGGTGGCGCGGTTGAGGCCGTCCGGCAGCGAGTGGCGGATGCCGTACTTGTTGTCGAACTTGCTCTTGGTGACCGAGTCGTTGACGTTGATGGCCGGGAACAGCAGCTCGCCGTCGCGCGCCAGCTCGTACAGGCGGTGGACGCCCGTGGTGGTCTCCTCGGTGACGCCCTGGATGTCGGCGGCGCGGCGGGTCCAGCGGTCGCCGGACGCCTGCAGGCTGCGGCGGAGAGTGTCGAGGATGACGCGGTACTCGTGGCTCGCGTCCTCGGGGAGTTCTCCGGCACGGCTTGCGCCAGCTCGTACTCGCGGCCCTTGTGCACGAGGACGCGAGGCGTCGCCGCCGTCGTCGAGGATCATGTTCGGGCCCGTCCGCTCGGCGCCGGCGGCCAGCGCCCTCGCCCGACCAGTCGAAGATCTGCTCGGTGCACCACCAGTACTCCTCGAGCGTCTCGCCCTTCCAGGCGAAGACCGGCACGCCCGCGGGCGCCTCCGGGGTGCCCGCGCCGACGGCGACCGCCGCCGCGGCCTCGTCCTGCGTGGAGAAGATGTTGCAGCTGGCCCAGCGGACCTGCGCGCCGAGCGCGGTGAGGGTCTCGATGAGCACGGCCGTCTGCACGGTCATGTGGATGGATCCGGCGATGCGCGCGCCCGCGAGCGGCTGCGACGCGCCGAACTCCTCGCGGAGCGCCATGAGGCCGGGCATCTCGTTCTCGGCGAGGCGGATCTGGTGGCGGCCGGACTCGGCGAGCGAGAGGTCGGCGACGCGGAAGGGCAGAGCGGTGGAGGTGGCCTCCGGCAGCAGGGTCATGCCCCCAGTCTCGCATCCGCGGCATGACGCCCGCCCGTGCGTGACGGGCGGGCGCCGGGCGGCTAGCGGAAGGACCGCAGGCGCAGGCTGTTCGTGACGACGAACACCGAGGACAGCGCCATGGCGAGCCCCGCGACGAGCGGGTTCAGGAGCCCCGCCATCGCGACCGGGATCGCCGCGGCGTTGTACGCGAAGGCCCAGAACAGGTTGCCGCGGATGGTGCCGAGCGTGCGGCGGGCGAGGCGCACGGCGTCGGCCACGAGCACGAGGTCGCCGCGGACGATCGTGATGTCGCCCGCCTCGATCGCGGCGTCGGTGCCGGTCCCCATGGCGATGCCGAGGTCGGCCTGCGCGAGCGCGGCGGCGTCGTTGACGCCGTCGCCGACCATCGCGACGACGCGGCCCTCGTCCTGCAGCCGGCGCACCGCCTCGAGCTTGCCCTCGGGCAGGACGCCCGCGACGACCTCCTCGATCCCCACCTCGTCGGCGACGCGTCGGGCGGATCCCGCGGTGTCGCCCGTGAGGAGCACGGGACGGAGGCCGAGCGCCCGGAGGCGGCGGACCGCCTCGGCGCTCGTCGGCTTCACGGTGTCGGCGACCGCGAGCACGCCGCGGACGGCGCCGTCCCACGCGACCGCGACCACGGTCGACCCGTCGGCCTCCGCCGCACGGAGCGCGTCGGCGAGCGCCGCGTCGGGCTCCGCGGACCAGGCGTCCCGCAGCCACGACGGCCGCCCCACGGCGACGGCGCGGCCGTCGACCACGCCGTGGACGCCGAGGCCCGGGGTCGCGACGAAGCCCTCGACGGCGGGCGCGGATCCGGCGCCCGACGCCTCGGTGCCCGCCGCCTCGACGACGGCCCGGGCCACCGGGTGCTCGGAGCGCGCCTCGAGGGCGGCCGCGAGACGCACGAGCTCCCGGGCGTCGACCCCGGCGGCCGGGACGGCGCGCACGAGGGACATGACGCCCGTGGTGACCGTGCCGGTCTTGTCGAGGAGCACGGTGTCGATGCGGCGGGTGGACTCGAGCACCTGGGGGCCGGTGATGAGGATGCCGAGCTGCGCACCACGGCCCGTGCCCACGAGGAGCGCGGTCGGCGTCGCGAGCCCGAGGGCGCACGGGCACGCGATGATCAGGGTGGCCACGGCCGCCGTGAACGCGGCCTCCGGCGGGAACCCGAGCAGCAGCCAGCCGACGAGCGTGCCGAGCGCGAGGACCAGCACGACGGGGACGAAGACGGCCGACACGCGGTCGGCGAGGCGCTGGATGCGGGCCTTGCCCGTCTGCGCCTCCTCCACGAGGGCCGCCATCCGGGCGAGGCGCGTCTCCTCCCCCACGCGCGTCGCGCGCACGAGGAGGCGGCCGCCGGCGTTGAGCGTCGCGCCGGTGACGTCGTCGCCCGGCCCGACCTCCTCCGGCAGGGACTCGCCCGTGAGCAGCGACCGGTCGACCGCGCTCGCGCCGTCGACGACGACGCCGTCGGTGGCGATCCGCTCGCCCGGGCGCACCACGAACTCCTCGCCGGCGCGCAGGGCGCCGATCGGGATGCGCCGCTCGACGCCGTCCCGCACGACCGCCACGTCCTTCGCGGCGAGGTCGAGGAGCGCCGCGAGGGCGGCGCCGGACGCGCGGGCGGCCCGCGCCTCCAGGTAGCGCCCGCCGAGGATGAAGACGGTGACGGCGGCGGCGACCTCGAGGTAGATGTCGCCGGATCCCGCGCCCGGCTCCCCGACGAGCGCCATGGTCATCGTCATGCCCCGCTCCCCGGCGTCGCCGAGGAAGAGCGCGTAGAGGGACCACAGGAACGCGGCCGCGACGCCGATGCTGACGAGCGTGTCCATGCCCACGCCGCCGTGGCGCGCGCTGACCGCGGCGGCGCGGTGGAACGGCCATGCGCCCCAGACGGCGACGGGCGCCGCGAGCGCGAGGGAGAGCCACTGCCAGTCGGGGAACTGGAGCGCCGGGATCATCGCCGTGAGGAACACCGGGACCGTGAGCGCGGCGGAGACGACGAGGCGCTGCCGGAGGGCGAGCTCGTCGGCGTCGGGGACGCGGGCGGCGACGGCGTCGCGCGGGCGGGCCCCGTCCCGCAGTCGCGGCCCCGGCCGGGGTCGAGGCCACGGCCCAGTTCCGGCCCGGGTCCCCGGTCGGGGCGGCGGGCGCGGTGCGCGGCGCGGCGGCAGTAGCGGCGTCGGCGTCGGCGTCGGCGATCGAGGAGCGCGCGGAGACCGGCGCCTCGACGAGCTCAGCCTCCTCCGGCGCCCTCGTGCTCCCGTGCGCGGCGCGCTCGTTGGCGCGGTAGCCGGTCCGCTCGATGGTGCGGATGGCGTCCGCGACGCTCACGCCCTCGGGCAGCCGCACGCGCGCCCGGTGGGTCGCGTAGTTGACGGCCGCCTCGACGCCGGGCATGCGGCCGAGCTTCCGCTCGATGCGCAGGGCGCACGACGCGCAGGTCATTCCCTGCACGTCGAGGTCGACGCGGGTGCGCGCGGCGTCCTCCGCGACGGGGGCGGATCCGGTGACGGGCTCGGTCGATGTCAGAGCCCCGCGACGTACCCGGCCTCGTCGACCGCGGCGCGCACGGCCTCGGGGTCGAGCGGGCCGTCGCTCTCGACGGTGACGGTGGACGCGCCGCCGACGACGAGGTCGACGGCCACGGACGCGACACCGGGCAGCTCGCCGACCTCCTCGGTGACGCTCGCGACGCAGTGGGCGCAGGTCATGCCGGTGACGGGGAAGGTCGTGGTGGTCATGGGATCTCCTTCTCGGGGTTCGCAGGTGCGGGGGTTCGCAGGCGCGGGAGGCGTCGTGGTGCGACGGGGGCGCGACGGGCGGCGGCCGACGCGGCCGCCGGGCGGATCAGGAGCGGACGAGCCGCGCGATGGCCGCGGAGGCCTCGCGCACCTTGTCGTCCGCGACCTGGCCGCCCTCGCGCGCGGCCTCGGCGAGGCAGTGGGCGAGGTGGTCGTCGAGGAGCTTCAGCGCCACGGTCTCCATGGCCCGCGTGACGGCCGAGACCTGCGTGAGCACGTCGATGCAGTACGTGTCGGACTCGACCATGCGCTCGATGCCGCGCACCTGGCCCTCGGCGCGGCGCAGCCGCTTGAGGATGTCGTCCTTGCCCTCGCTGTACCCGACCATCGCGGCCACCTCCCGTTCCCATCCATGGTACCCCCTAGGGGTATGGCATGGAACCCCCCGGGGGTATCCGATCGAGGCGACGACAGCTGCACGCACGACGACGCCGCGCCCCTCGAGGAGGGACGCGGCGTCGTGGGCGGTGCGATGCGGGTCAGGCGCCGCGGATGAGCCCCAGGAGCTCGTCGCGGAGGGACGCCATGCGCTCCTCCGTGGAGGCCTCCACGTTCAGGCGCAGCAGCGGCTCCGTGTTCGAGGGGCGGACGCTGAACCACCAGAACGCGCCGTCGGCCTCGACCGGACCGTCGACCGTCAGGCCGTCGAGCTCGTCGAACTCGCCGCGGCCGCGAGAACGCCTCGACGATGCGCTCGTAGGCGGCCGGGACGTCCTCGACCGTGCTGTTGATCTCGCCCGAGAGCGCGTACGGCGTGTAGCGCGCCGACAGGTCGGACATGAGGCCCTCGCTCTGCCCGAACTCCGCGAGCAGGTGCATGGCGGCGAGCATGCCGTTGTCGGCACCCCAGAAGTCGCGGAAGTAGTAGTGCGCGGAGTGCTCGCCGCCGAAGACGGCGCCCGTCGCGGCCATCTGGTCCTTGATGAGCGAGTGGCCGACGCGCGTGCGGACCGCCGTGGCGCCCGCCGCCTCGATCGTCTCGGGGACGATGCGCGAGGTGATGAAGGTCGTGGAGCACGGTGACCTCGTCGTCCGGCGACTGCGCCTTCACGCGCGAGATCTCGCGGAGCGCGACGACGGCGGCGACGGCGCTGGGCGTGACCGCCTGGCCCTTCTCGTCGACCACGAAGCACCGGTCGGCGTCGCCGTCGAAGGCGAGTCCGAGGTCGGCGCCGTGCGCGACGACGGCCGCCTGCAGGTCGACGAGGTTGGCGGGCTCCAGCGGGTTCGCCTCGTGGTTCGGGAAGGTGCCGTCGAGCTCGAAGTAGAGCGGGATGATCTCGATGGGCAGCTCGGGCAGGCCGGCCGCGGTGCCGAGGACGGCGGGGACGGTCATGCCGCCCATGCCGTTGCCGGCGTCGACGACGACGCGGAGCGGGCGGATGGAGGAGAGGTCCACCAGCTGGCGGAGGTAGCCCGCGTAGTCGGCGAGGACGTCGCGCTCGCGCACCTGGCCGGCCGGCTCGACGGCAGCGATGTCGTCGGCGAGGAAGCCGATGGCGCGGTCGCGGATGGCAGCGAGGCCCGTGTCGAGGCTGATGCCCTGCGCGCCCGCGCGGGAGAACTTGAGGCCGTTGTAGGTGGCCGGGTTGTGGCTCGCGGTGAACATGACCGCGGGCGCGTCGAGGGATCCGGACGCGAAGTACGTCTCGTCGGTGGAGCAGAGGCCGATGAGCAGCACGTCGGCTCCGCGGGCCGTGGCGCCCTCGGCGAAGGCCCGGGCGAAGGACGGCGAGGAGTCGCGCATGTCGTGGCCGACGACGACCTCGCTGCCGGCCGCGCCGAGCTCGTCGACGAAGCCCGCTCCGAGGGCCGTGACCAGCTCCTCCGTGAGCTGACTGCCGACGAGACCCCGCACGTCGTAGGTCTTCACGATGGCGGTCAGGTTCTCGGCGGCAGTCGTCGTCATGCTCCGAAACCTACCTCACCGAGCACTCCGTGCCGGACGATCTGCCAGCCCTGCGGGGCCAGAGAGACGCGCGGCGTGGCGGTCGCACAGGTCGTAGCTGTGCGGCTCGGAGTCGTGGCTGAGGGGACCGAGGACGGCCATGGAGTCCGCGTAGACGTAGGTGAGCGTGGTCGTGGCGCCGCCGGTGCAGCCGACGCGGGAGCAGGGCCTGTTCGTCATGTCGGGCCCACACTACCGCCGTCGCCGGGGCCGTACGATGGGGCCATGCCACGTCCACGCCGCCGGGGAGGCCACGTCTCGATCCGCGGCTCCTGGCGCGACCGGCACGGCCGCGGCCTCCGCTCCCCCGTCACCGGGCCCGAGCTGCCGGTGCTGCGCACGCGTGCGGACCTCTTCGACCAGACCGTCGCGTCCGCCGCCGAGTACCTCCGCGGCCTCTGGCCCGACGAGCTCGACCGGGTCTCCTTCGAGGTCGCCGCCTCCGCCGAGAACAGCGAGCGGGACGGCATCGACCGCTGGAGCGTGCTCGAGGACCAGCGTCGCGTCATCTTCTACCGGCTCCCCATCGAGCGCCTCGCGCACCTCCACGAGGACGACGAGCACCACCAGCGCGCGCTCGTCGAGGGCTGCGTGTTCCGCGCGGTCGGCGAGCTCCTCGGCAAGGACCCGTGGGACCTCGCCCCGGACAGGTACGACCCGCACTAGCGGCGGATGCCGCGCACCCGGCAGGTCTCCGCGCGACGGGCGCGCCGATGCCCCGTCGGCGCCGCGCGACGGCCGGCGCGGGGCTCAGGGGTCGACGCTCAGGGGTGGACGCGCAGGGGGTCCGCGGCCGGCAGGACGGGCACCACGGGCAGGGCGGCGGACCGCCCCGGCTCGGCGAGCGTCACGGTGGCCGTGAGGTCCGTCGCGCCCTCGAGCAGGTAGGTGCGCCCGGCGGCGACCGCGACCGACGCGGCGGATCCCGCGGGCACCTGGATCTCGACGGCCTCGGTGCCGTCCGTCGGCCGCGCCGTCACGGTCGCGACCGCGTCCCCGGCGTTCCGCAGGTGGAGGAGCGGCGCGGGCCCCTCGGGGACGGAGACGAGCGCGTCGCGCGTGAGCGCCTCGGCCGACGGCAGCCAGGCGAAGTCGGTGGCGCCGCTCTCGGCCGCACCCGACACGCTCCGCACGGCGGCGGTGACGGGGACCGAGCTCTGCACGGTCACGGCGTAGCGGCCGTCGGGGAGGTCGGTGACGGGCACGTCGAGGGTGCGGCCCGCGTCGGCCTGCACCGTGAAGGTCGTGCCCGTGCCGTCGGTGCCGTCCTCGGGGGCGACGCTCACGCTGACGTCGGCGTCCTCGGTGCCGGGCACCAGGATCCGCACGGCCGTCTCGCGGTCGGGGTCGGTGCCGGGATCCGAGCCGGCGCCGGGCGCGGACCCGCCGTCGTCGGCCGCGGGGGCCTCCTCGCCCTCCACGGGCGCCACGGGCGCGGAGGCGGAGTCGATGCGGAGTCCCGTCATCGTGAGCCGGGTGGCGGGGGCCGCGGCCGGCCCGATCCAGTCGACGCCGCCCGCGAGGAGGCCGCGCACCGTGCTCTGCTCCAGCCGCGCGACGACCTGGCCGCCGCGGCTCTGGACGTGCACGGCCGGGGAGGCGAGGTCGGGGGCGAGGCCCGCGAGGCTGAGGACGCGCCTGCTGCCGGCCGGGACGGAGATGCCGCTCGCGCCCGGGGCGCTCACGGGGCCCTCCTCGCCCGCGATGGCGAGGTCCACGGTCGACGCGACGCCGGACGGGTTGTCGAGCACGACGAAGGTGGTGCGGCCGGTCGTCGTGGCGCCGCCGACGAGCCAGGACTCGGCCGTCGGCTCCGCGCACGGGACGGCGGCGAGCCCGGCGAGGTCGCTCTCGCCGGCGATCTCGGACGCGGCGCCGGCGAGGTCCGTCGGCTCCCCGTCGACGTCGCCCGCGACCGCGAGCACGGACGCCTGGCTCGAGTCGCCGCCCTGCACGTCGGGGGCGGGGATGCGGGAGGTGCGGACACCGGGGCCGCCGTCGGCGGCGCCGGCGACCGCGGATCCGCTCGTCACGGCGGCGCTGCCGACGGCGACCGCGGTCGTGGTGGAGGAGGCGTCCGCCTCGGGCGGGCGCAGGAGGGCGCCCGCGCAGACGCGCAGCTGGTCGGTGGCGACGGGCGTCACGAGGACGGAGGGCGCGCTGTCCCCACCGCCGACGGCGGCAGCAGGAGCGCCCCCGCGACGACGACCCCGAGCACGGCCACCCCGGCGATCCCGGTGGTCACGCGCGTCGCGATGCGCACGGCGTCACGCCTGGCCATCTGTCCTCCTGCGGTCGTCGTGGGGGTCGGCTCCGCGGTCGCGGTCTTCGCGGTCGCGGATCTCGCGGTCGCGGATCTCGCGGTCGCCTTCCTCGCGGTCCGAGCGCCCGCCGTCGGCGGGCACGGGGACGTCCACGGCGTCGTCGTCGTCGGGCCTGCGCTCCCCCGCCTGCGGGATGTCGCCGAATGCCGCCGACTCGACGCTCGCGCCCGTGGCCTCGTCCAGGTAGGCGGGCATGCCGCGGTCGTCGTGCTCGGGGCGCGGCTCGTCCGCGTCCGCGGGACGCGCGTCGGCGGCGACCACGGTCTCGCGGTACGCGGGGAGGGGACGGCTGCGCGCCGCCAGCCGGCCGGTGGGGATGGCCAGCAGGAGCGTCAGCGCGAATACCAGGGCCTGCGCCGCGAGCACGCCCGCGCGCCCCGCGTCGTCGAGGTTGCCGGGGACCGGGACCCGGGCGTCGAGGTCGTCGCTGCCGACGAAGCGCCAGAGGAGGCCGGCCTCGGTCTCGCCGACCACCGTGAACACGGGATCGTCGTCGAGGGCCGCGCGCGCACGGTCGTGGAGCGCCGCCTGCGCCTCGCCCGCGGGCGGCGCGAGCAGCACGTAGCCGATGCCGAGGCCGCGGAGCTCCTCGGTCGCGTCGAGGCCGGAGCGGGAGGAGACGTTGCCGGCCAGCTCCGCGACGCGCCGCTGGGTGTCCGTGAGCTCACCGACGGCGGAGTCGACCGTGGAGACCTGCTCGAGGGTCCGGCCGGTGCCGCGCTCGACGTCCGCAATGAGCGAGCCGTCGTCGGCGGCGCGCAACACGAGCGTGCCCACGGAGGGGTCGCTCGCCGCCTCCGCGACCACGAGACCGGGCAGCGAGGTCTCGGCGGTGGCGCGCACGGCGGTGGATCCGGCGACCGCCGCGGAGACGAGCGGCAGCGCCAGCACCACGAGCGTCACCGCGGCGACGAGGCCGGGGACGACGGAGCGGCGCCCGAGGGTGGCGAACCCGAGCACCAGCGCGCCCGCGAGCCCGAGCCAGAGGAGGCTGAGGCCGGATCCCGGCCACACGGCGACGACGTCGGGGCCGCTCGCCTGCACGACCGTGCGCGCGGCGAGGACGGCGGTGGCGAACCCGAGCACCGTCACGCCGAGCGCGAGGGCGGCACGGTGCGATCCGCGCAGGAACAGGGCGGCGAGGGCGCCGAGGACGAGCGGGGCGACGAGCACCGCGACGACGACGAGCGGCACGGCGGACGGCAGGCCGAGCCCGAGCCCGTCGACGAACGCCGTCCAGCCGCCGAGGCCGGAGACGGGGAAGCCGAGGGCGAGCCCCGGCACGTCCGCCGGGGCGAAGGCGGCGGGCACGGCCGGATCGGCGGCGAGGGCGAGCGGCTGGCCCTGCATGACGCGGTACGCGACGAGGGGCGCGACGAGCGCGACCAGCGGGACGGGGATCGTGACCAGCCGCCCGGCCCGGCGTCCGGCCCGCACGGTCGCGACGAGCCAGAGCACGAGGACGGCGGGCACCAGCGACGGGGCGGACGCGCCGACGGCGGCCATGAGGATCCCCGCCACGGCGGACGCCGACCACGAGCGGGGCGCGCGCAGCACCGCCAGCGCGAGCCACGGGAGGAGCAGGTGCGCGAGCACGGCGGGTAGACGGCCCTCGCCGAGCGCCACGAGGAGGGTCGGCGCGAGCGTCCAGACGAGCGCGGCCAGGGCCCGGAGCCACGCGTTCCGGGTGAGCTGCGCGGCGCAGAGCCACGCGGCCAGGGCGGCGAGCGGCAGGGCCGCCACGAAGAGCCCGAGGACCGCGAGCGAGGGCTCCCACGCCGTGACGCTGCCGAGCACCGCGAGCATGTACGCGAACGGGTCGGACGGGGCCACGGGTCCGGCGCCCGAGCCGCGCACCCCGATGCCGACCTGCGCCCACAGCGCACCGGCGCTCGGCCCGAGCGGCAGGAGCTGCCCGCCGGTGAGCGCGGTGCCGGCGAGCCGCGGCAGCCACATGACGGCAGCCAGGAGGAGGGCCGCGAGCACCGTCCAGCCGCCGCCCGTGGCGAGGAACTCCACGCCGTCCGACACGCCCATGTGCTCGACGCGGTACTGCTCGCGGGCGAGCGACCGGCGTCGGCGGCCGACGGCGAGCGGCTGGCGCAGCGACGCGATGCTCGACCAGGGCGCGGTCCGCACGGCGGCGAGGCGGCGGCGGCTGGCCCGGATCCGTCCGGGTGCGACGGCGACGCGGACGGCCGCGCCGATCTCCCCGGGCGCGGCGGTGGGCCGCTTCCGCAGCAGCTGCAGCAGCGCCCGGAGGACGGCCAGGGGCACGAGGGAGAGCCACAGGAACGGGACGGCGGCCGGCGGCGCGTAGGCCAGGCGGCGGTGCAGCTGCGCCTGGCGGCGCAGCCGGCGGCGGCGGTGACGGGGCGTTCGGCGGCCGAGGAAGGCGGTCCCGGGCGCGGCGTCGCCCGCGGAGGCGACGCGTGGCGGCCGGCACCACGACGACGCGGTGGCCGGCGAGCCGGGCCCGCACGCAGAGGTCGATGGCGTCGTCGACGGCGGGCAGCGCGTCGTCGAACCCGCCCAGCTCGTCCCAGAGGCGGTGGCGCACGAGCATGCCGCCCGCGGCCACGCCGAGGACGTCGCTCATCTCGTCGTACTGCGCCTGGTCGAGCTCCACGTCGACGATGGGGACGGCGGCCCCGAGCGTGGTCAGCGTGGTGCCCATCTCGTGGATGTAGCCGGGGTGGTCCCACTCCATCGTCTTCGGACCGGCGACCGCGACGCTCGGCGACGCCTCGACCGCGGCGAGCAGCCGCTCGAGGGCGTCGGGCGCGGGCGCGTTGTCGGCGGAGAGCAGCCAGAGCAGCTCGTGGTCGCCCTCGGGCGACGCGATGACGCGGACGGCCTGGTCGACGGCCTGCCCGAAGGTCATCCGGGCGGGCGCCTGCACCATGCGCGTCGGCTCGGACGCGGCGAGCAGGGCGGCCGACGCGTCGCGGGAGCCGAGGTCGACCGCGACCACCTGGTCCGGGCGACGCGTCTGGGCCGCGAGGGCCTGGAGGGTCCGGTCGAGGAACTGCGCGCCCTCGTGGGCGACGAGGATCGCGGTTACTCGTGGCTGCATGACAGAGGAGACCCTACGTGGTGCGTGGTGCGGATCCGCCGCAGCCGACCGGCGCGCCGGTCAGCCCGCGCCGGGGCGCGGACGGGTGCCCGGTGGGCGCTCAGACGGCGCGCTTGCGGAGCTTGCGGCGCTCGCGCTCGGAGAGGCCGCCCCAGATGCCGAAGCGCTCGTCGTTCTCCAGCGCGTACTCGAGGCACTCGCTGCGCACCTCGCACGAGCCGCAGATCCTCTTCGCGTCGCGGGTGGATCCGCCCTTCTCGGGGAAGAACGCCTCGGGGTCGGTCTGCGCGCAGAGCGAGTCCGCCTGCCACGCGAGCGGGTTGCCGTCCTCGACGGTGCGGACGCCCGGGACCCCGAGTCGGACGGGGTCGACGAACCAGTCGTCGGGGACTCCGGCGTGGTACTCAGGTAGTGCCATGTCACGATCTCCCCACGCGGCAGGGGCGCCCGGCCGGCCCCAGCTCATCGTCATAATTACACCGGTGTAACTCGCCTTCGTCAAGCTGCGGAGAGTAAACCCTCAGCCGCTCCTCGAGGGTTGCGACGCGCCGCGGCTCGCCGTCGGCGCTACGCCCCGGTGCCGGCCTGGCGGGCCCGCCAGGCGCTCTGGACCATGTCGTCGAGGGTGTGGCGCATGGCCCAGTCGATGTCGCGCGCGGCGAGCTCCCCGGACGCGACGATGCGCGCCGGGTCGCCGGGGCGGCGGTCGTGCAGCTCCGGCTCGAAGTCGATGGCGGTCGCCGTGCGGATGGCCGTCATGATCTCGCGCACGCTCGCGCCCTCACCGCTGCCGAGGCAGTAGACGGGCTCGACGGGCTCCCCCGCCTCGAGGCGGCGTGCGGCCGCGACGTGCGAGGCCGCGAGGTCGGCGACGTGGATGTAGTCGCGGACGCACGTGCCGTCGGGCGTCGGGTAGTCGCCGCCGTAGATGCGGGGCGTCCGGCCGTCGAGCAGCGCGTCGAAGACGAGCGGGAACAGGTTGTGCGGGCTCGTGTCGAAGTAGCCCTCCTCGCCGGATCCGACGACGTTGAAGTAGCGCAGCGACGCGTGCCGGAGGCCCGTGGCGACGCCCTGGTCGCGCAGCAGCCACTCGCCGATGAGCTTGGACTCCCCGTACGGCGACTCGGGCGCCCGGGGGGTGCTCTCGTCGACGAGGTCGACGTCGGTCGTGCCGTACACCGCGGCGGAGGACGAGAACACGATGCTGTCGACGCCCGCGCGCTGCATCTCCTCGAGGAGCACCGCCGTGGCCGTGACGTTCTGCTCGTACGTGTGCAGCGGGCGCTGGACGGAGACGCCGGCGTACTTGAAGCCCGCGACGTGCACGACGCCGCGGATGTCGCCCGTCCCGAGGACGCGGGCGAGGAGCTCGCGGTCGAGGACGGATCCGCGGTGGAAGGGGACCCCCTCGGGGACGAAGGACTCGTGCCCGCTCGAGAGGTCGTCGAGGACGACCGTGTCGAGCCCCGCGCGCCTGAACGCCGAGACGATGTGCGAACCGATGTAGCCGGCGCCGCCGGTGACCAACCATGTCATGC
Organism: Clavibacter sp. AC415; assembly: GCF_979252985.1. Classification (NCBI taxonomy): domain Bacteria; kingdom Bacillati; phylum Actinomycetota; class Actinomycetes; order Micrococcales; family Microbacteriaceae; genus Clavibacter; species Clavibacter sp. AC415. Next base: position 77,180 of record NZ_CEEDAR010000004.1, read on the forward strand.
GGCAACCCTATCGACGGCGCCGCGGTGCCCCGGTCACGCGGAGGGGGCGTCGTCCTCGTCCCGGGCGGTGGGCGCGGGCGTCGTCGCGAGGAACGCCTCACCGTCGCCGACGACGACCAGCCGGCCCTCGTCGGGGGTCACGAACACGGCCTCGCCGCGGGCGACGTCGACCGCGGAGGCCTCGCCGCGGATCGACACGGCGCCGGCGGTGCAGATGACGATGGCGGGCCCGTCGATCACCACGACGCTCGCGCCCGCGTCGCCGTCGGCCGCGTCGCGCGTGGCCGGCGCGATGCGCGCGAGCAGGAAGTCGGGCACGTCCGGCCGGTACAGCTCGACGCCCGGCGCCGCGTGCTCCGGCTCCAGGTACGGCACGGGCAGCGCCTGGAACTCGAGCACGTCGAGCAGCTCGGGCACGTCGACGTGCTTGGGCGTGAGGCCGCCGCGCAGGACGTTGTCGGACGCGGCCATGAGCTCGATCCCGAGACCGTGCAGGTACGCGTGGATGTTGCCGGCGGGCAGGTAGAGCGCCTCGCCGCGGCGGAGCGTCACGCGGTTGAGCAGCAGCGAGGTGACGATGCCCGGATCGCCCGGGTACGCCTCGGCGAGCTCCCGCACGGTGCGCATCTCGGTGGAGAACTCCCGGCACTGCCGGTCGGAGGCGAGGCTCGCCAGCAGGGTGACGCGGTCGACCAGGCGCCGCACGGCGGCTCCCCCGCCCATGAGGAAGGCGAACACGTCCCGGAGGACGTCCGCCTCGGCCCCGGTGAGGCGCGAGAGGACGCTGCGGATGACCGCCGGGTCGGAGTCGGGGCCGGACGCGTCGAGCGTGAGGAGCAGCGTGAACACCTGCCGCACCTCCGCGAGCGGACGGAAGCCGCAGAGCGCGTGGAACTCGTCGCTCAGCGCGTACACGAGCTCCGGCTTGTGCAGCGGGTCCTTGTAGTTGCGGTGCGGGGCGTCGATGGGGACGCCGCGCGCCTCCTCGTCGCGGAAGCCCAGGCGGGCCCGGTGCAGGTCCGGGTGCGCCTGGAGCGAGAGCGGGCCGCCCGCCGCGAGCACCTTGAGGAGGAACGGGAGGCCGGGGCCGTCGCCCGGGCGGAGGCCCTCGGCGAGGGGACCGAGCGTGGTCGCGGGATCCGCCTGGATCCACGCGGACAGCGTCGTCGCGCCGCCGCGCCTGCGCGGGATCGACGATGCGCGTCGGCGAGCCGTCGTGCGCCCCGAGCCAGAGCTCCGCCTCCGGGCCGCCGGACGGCTCGCGGCCGAGGAGCTCGGCGATGGCGGTGCGGGACCCCCAGGCGTAGTCGCGAGGGGTGTTGGCGAGGGAGGTGAACACGGATGATCCTGTCGGGCTTGGCGGCTACCTACAACGCCCGAGGGGGCGCGTCCTGTCCGGACGCGACCAAAGTACCAACCGATCGGGGCGCCGCCGCGACGCCGACATAGGCTCGGCCGCGAGGCGCCCGTCCCGAGGGCGCCGACGAACCGCAACGGAGCATCGTGTCCCTCACCCCCCTCATCGGCGACTTCTACGGCTACGAGTCCCGGCTCGGCGACCGGGAGAAGGAGTCCCTCGCCGACCTGCGCGCCTACCTCGAGGCCGAGGTCAGGCCCCACGTCAACGGCCTGTGGGCCCGGGCCGAGTTCCCCCGGCACGTGGTGGGCGGGCTGGCCGAGCGCGGCATCTTCGGGATGCCGTTCGCCGAGACCCGCCCCTTCGAGAACTCGGCCGTGTACCGGGGCTGGGCGGCGCTCGAGCTCGGCCGCGTCGACGCGAGCATCGCGACCCTCGTCGGCATGCAGAGCGGCCTGGTGATGGGCAGCGTCGCCGTGGCAGGGTCCCCCGAGCAGCGGGCCGAGTGGCTGCCGCGCTTCGCCTCGGGCGAGATCCTCGGCTCCTTCGGGCTGACCGAGCCGCTGTCCGGATCCGACTCCGCCCGGGGCCTCCGCACCGTCGCGACGCGCCGCGGCGACGAGTGGAGCATCACGGGCAGCAAGCGCTGGATCGGCAACGGCACGGTGAGCGACGTCACCGTCATCTGGGCCAAGGACGCCGACGACGGCCAGGTGAAGGGCTTCCTGGTGCCCAACGACTCCCCCGGCTTCCGCGCCACGCGCATCGAGGACAAGCAGGCCCTCCGCATCGTGCAGAACGCCGACATCGAGCTGGACGGCGTCATCGTGCCCGAGCGGAACCGGCTGCAGAACGCGCGCTCCTTCGCCGACACCGCCACCGTGCTGCGCCTGACGCGCGCCGAGGTGGCGTGGGCCGCCATCGGGATCTCGGTCGGCGCGTACGAGGCCGCGGTCGCCTACACGGGCGAGCGCGAGCAGTTCGGCAAGCCCCTCGGCGCGCACCAGCTGATCCAGGACCTGCTCGTCCGCAGCCTCGGCAACATCACCGCCTCCATCGGCCTGGTCACGCGCGCCTCGGAGATGGTCGACGACGGCACGCAGACCGACTCGCACTCGGCGCTCGCCAAGGCCTACGCGACGAGCCGCATGCGGGAGACGGTCGCCTGGTGCCGCGAGGCGTTCGGCGGCAACGGCATCGTCCTCGACTACGACGTGGCCCGGTTCTTCGCCGACGCGGAGGCCATCTACTCCTACGAGGGCACCCGGGAGATGAACACGCTCATCGTCGGCCGTGCCATCACGGGCCACGCGGCCTTCGTCTGACGGACAGCGCGACGGGCGGCGCACCCGGCACCCGGGCGCCGTCCCCGCCGCTTCCCTCAGACGGCGGGACGCACGGCCGGACCCGGATACCCTGATGGGCATGCCCACCGCCAGCCGCCGAGCCCTCCGGGATTCGCGACCGCCGTCCTCGTCACCACCTTCGCGGGTGACATGTGGCGGAACGGCCTCAGCTGGTGGGGGTTCGGCGCCATCGCCCTCGCGATCCTGATCACGAGCTGCACCCTCATCGTGCGGTCGCGGCCGCTCCCGCGCCTCCGCGTGCTGCCCGTCCCGCTGATCGCCTTCACCGGGCTCGCGGTGCTGTCCATCGCGTGGTCGGGGTACCGGCCGGAGTCGGCGATCGGCGTCGTCATCCAGCTGTCCACGTCCATCGCCGCGGTGACGCTCGTCCTCCTGCTCTCGTGGGCCGAGATCGTGCAGGCGCTCGGGCGGGCGCTGCGCATCATCCTCGGTCTGTCGCTCGCGTTCGAGCTGCTCGTCGCGGTCGTGGTGCGGCAGCCGGTCATGCCCTTCTTCACCGACTACGGTCCCGATGCGCCGGCGGCCTTCGCCTGGACCCGCGGGGAGCTGCTGAGCGGGGGCCGCATCCAGGGGGTGGTGGGCAACGCGAACCTCCTCGCCATGGTCGCCCTGCTGGCCCTCGTCGTCGTCGCGCTGCAGCTCGCCGCCCGCACCCTGCCCCGCCGCCGAGCGGTCACGTGGATCGTCGTGGCGCTGGCGACCCTGGCCCTCACCGGCAGCTCCACCGTCCTCGTCGCGCTCGTCATGACGGGCGTCGTCGCCGCGCTCGCCCTTCTCGCCCGCCGCGTGGGACTCCGCGGCCGGCTCGTGCTCGCCGCCGGCGTGATCGTCGCCGCGGTCGGCGCAGCGGTCGTCGTCGCGACGCGGACGGCGGACGTCTTCGAGCTCCTCGGGCGGTCGCCCGACCTCACGGGCCGCTTCGAGATCTGGGAGTCGGTCCTCGGCCTCTGGCAGCAGCACCCCGTCCTCGGCTGGGGCTGGATCGGCTACTGGGCGCCGTGGGTCCACCCCTTCGAGGGCCTCGCCGTCCGCAGCGGCGTGACCTACCTCCAGGCGCACGACGCCTACCTCGACGTCCTCATGCAGCTCGGCGTGGTGGGGCTCCTCGTCTTCGCCTGCCTCGTCGTCACCACGTACGTCCGCTCCTGGTGGGCGGCCATCGACCGCCCCCAGCACCGGCGGGACCGCGTGGAGCCCTACACCGCGCTCGCGCTCGCGCCCCTGCTCCTCATGACCGCGCTGGTCGTGCAGAGCCTCGCCGAGAGCCGCCTCCTCTACGAGGGCAACTGGCTGCTCCTCGTCGTCATCGCCATCGCCACCCGCTCCGGCATGGTGGCGCGCGAGGACGTCCCCGGCCCCGTCGACTCGCGCCGCCGTGACGCTCCGGCCCGTCCGGGTGCCGCCGCGGCGTCATCCGCGGTGCCGTCGACCGCCGCGGCGTCGCCCGTCGGCGCCGCACCCGCCCCGTCCATCGCGACCGCCGATCCCGGCGTCGCCTGAGCCGCGCGGCCGACCGGTGCACCGCCTCCCCTCCGCGACGCCCCGCGCATGACCCTCCCCGCCCGCCTCCCCCTGCCCGAGCGCCTACCCGACCTCCTCGGATCGGCGCGCTTCTCGGCGGCGCTCACCCAGTGCATCCTCGGGACGGCGGTCCTCGCGCACGCGCTCCGCTCCACGATGGGCTGGGCGGGGCTCGCCGCCGTCGTGACGGCGCTCGTGGCGATGGCCGCCGGATCGCTCGCGGCGAAGCGGGGCGACTGGGAGTGGCGGGGGCTCCTCCCGATCTCGCTGCTCGTCCTGGTGGGCTGGTGCGCGGCGACCCTGCTGTGGACGGCCTCCCGGTCGGATGCGGTCGGCGGGTGCTGTACCTCACCGCCTCCGCCTTCCTCGCCGTGTACGTGGGCGTCGTCCGCGATCTCATCCAGATCGTGCGGGCCGCCGGCGACGTCCTGCGGCTGGTCCTCGTGTCCTCCCTCGCCCTCGAGGTGCTGGCGGGCCTCCTCATCGACGGCCCCATCCCGTTCCTCGGGATCCGCGGCGCGCTCGAGCGCCTGGGACCGATCCAGGGCCTCCTCGGCGAGCGCAACGCGCTCGGGATCGTGGCCCTGGTCGCCGCCGTGACCTTCGCCGTGGAGCTGATCACCCGCTCCGTCTCCCGCGGCCGCGGCGTGTTCTCGATCGCCGTCGCCCTCCTCGTGGCGTCCCTCACGCGCTCGTCGGTGATCCTCGGCACGTTCCTCGTGCTCGCCGTCGCCGCCCTCGCGATCCTCGGCCTCCGGCACCTCGCCCGGCAGGCGCGTCCGCTCGCGAACAGCGCGGTCCTGGTGCTCGCGGCCGTCGTCGCGGTCCTCGTCGTGGCGTTCCGCTCCCCCGTGCTCCAGGTGCTGCAGGCCCGCCCCGACTACCTGCAGCGCGTCGGCGGTCTGGCGGGAGATGCTCCGCCTCATCGACCTCAACACCATCGAGGGGTGGGGGTTCGTCGGCTCCTGGCCCCTGGACGCCTACCCCTACACGGCGCTCGACCTGGTCAGCCGCGGCGCGCAGGAGAGCGGGCGCAACGCCTACCTCGACCTGTACCTGCAGGCCGGGCTCGTGGGCCTCGCCCTGTTCGCGGTGTTCGGCGCCCTCGCGCTCGGGCGCTCCTGGGTGCTGGCGACCACGAAGCGCGGGGTCGGCTACGTCTGGACGGCGCTCGTGCTGGTCGTGCTGCTCGTGTCCTCGCTCGCCGAGAGCGCGACGCTCGTGGAGTGGGGCTGGGTCCTGCTCGTGATCTGCGCGGTCAAGGCCGCGCAGGGCCGCAGCTGGCGGCACGGGCTGCCGGAGGAGCACCGGCCCGGCTGATCCGCGAGAGGCGGGACGCGGGACGCGTCAGCGCACGGCCTCGTCGCGCGGGCGGCGGAACGAGAAGAACTTGTGGCCGGTGTAGGTGGCGACCGTGATCACGATGGTCACGAGCACCTGGGCGACGATCGGCTCCAGGGGCGTCGTCTCGACGACCAGCGGGAGCAGCAGCATGTTCGCGAAGAGGGGCATGAGGTTGACGAGCGTGTAGCGCGAGAAGTCGGGCACCAGGTTGCCGCTCACCTTGAACACCAGCTTGCGATGGAGCGTGAAGGCGATGGGCAGCTGCACCGCCCAGGCGATGACGAGGACGATCGGGTACGGGATCGCGTGCCCCCACAGAAGGTAGAACATGGCGAACCACGCCGTGCCGAGGACGGTGTTGAAGCCGCCGACGAGCAGGAGACGCGACGCGCTCGTCCTTGATCAGCCGGAGCAGGATGCCGGGCCGGGGCGCCGGTGCCTCCTCGCGGGATGCGTCGACTCCGTCCGCGTGCTGGTCCGATTCGCTCTCCTCACCGCGCCGGCGGGCGTCGCGGACAGCCGACGGGCCGCCCCGCTCGGACCGGTGCGGCCCCCACTGTATCCGCTGGCCGCTGGACGACCTGCCGCGGCACCCGCCCGCCGACCGACGACGGGTGCCGTCGGGCGTCAGTACGCGGCGCCCACGGGGATGCGGGCGAGGGCGGGTCCGCCCAGCGTCGTGATGGTCGGCGAGGTCGTGCCCGCCAACGCCACCAGCCGATCCCACGAGGAGACGGGCCGAGCCTGCCCGCCCTGCAGGAGGTAGACGGTGGCCGCCGAGGCGCCCCGGACGAAGACGGAGCCGGCGACGGAGCCCGACGCCCGGTCGAGGGTGCGACACGTGGACGCGGAGAGGTCGGTCACGGGGAGCCCCGTGGACCCGGGCGTCGACAGCGTGACGACCCGGCCCTGGGTCGCCAGCGAGGTGACCCCGGCGCAGCGGACGAGGAGGGAGAGGTCGCCCGCAGCCCGCCGATACCCGTCCATGGTCGCCGGCGCCACCGTGGCGAAGGAGCGTCCGAGACCCAGCTCCGCGGTGACCGCGAAGTCCGGCACGCGCGTCTTCCGGTCGAGGCCGTCCACCAGGTACACGTCGGCGCTGTTCGACGCCTTGGCGAGCGTGCCCGGCTCGAGCGCCGCGTGACCGGTGGTGTACAGGGCACCGACGGCGCTCCGCATCGTCGCCACGAACGGCGAGCGCCCCTCGTTGAGCGCGAGCAGCGCAGCCCAGGTCGAGATGGGGTGCTTGACGCCGCCGCTCAGGAGGTAGGTGATCGGGCTGCCCGGCAGGACGAAGAAGGCGCTCATCTCCCCCGCGTCGGGCAGCGCACGGAGCTGGCCGGGGTCGAGGTCCACCGCGTCGCCGCAGCCGTAGCCGTAGGTCGCGACGAGGTCGCACGAGCCGAACCGGTGCCGCCGGTCGGACTGCACGAGGCCGACGGAGCCGGAGACGGGATCGCGCACGAGCTCCGAGGCCGGGACGCCCGAGGGGAGCGCGTCGACGTAGGAGCGGGACACGGTGCTGATGCCGCCCAGGGCCGAGAGCGCCCGGTAGACGGAGAGGTCGGGCACGCGGTGCTTCTGGCCGCGGCTGACCAGGTAGACGGTGGCGTCCGTCGCCGTCTTGACGAAGGAGGAGACCGGGCCGTCGCTCGTGCTGCCGAACCAGTCGGTGTAGAGGCGCCAGAAGTTGCGGTTGCCGTACGAGGAGCAGGAGTCGCCCGTCGCGTAGAGGTTGCGCAGGGCCGCCGCGTTCGGCTGGTACGGCGTGTAGATGTACAGGCCGGCTGTCGCCTGGTTGCGGATGGTCACCTGCGAGGAACCGCAGTCGGCGTTCGGGTGCCAGAGGACGCGGTCGCTGCGGCCGGCCTGGTAGTTCCATCGGGTGGGATTCGCCTGGTAGGCCTTGAACTGGTGCGCCGCGTTGTAGACCTGGTTGAAGAAGCCGTAGTAGAGCGAGTCGCAGGCCGCCGTGTCCGGGCAGCCGTAGCCCGTCGCGCTCCGGTACTGGCGTGCGCTGGGGGTGCTGTCGGTGACGAGGCCCTGCTCCTTCTCCAGGAGCACGAGGAGCGCCGCCTGGCTGATGCCGCAGGCGCGACCGACCCAGTAGACGATGTCCGCGCCGGTGAGCCGCGACGCCTGGAGGCTGGAGCACCTGCTGTCGGCCGCGCGTGCCGGGATGCTCTCGACGTAGTCGCGGAGGCACACGTAGCCGGAGGCGCAGCTCGGTACCCGTTCGCGCAGGAAGCGCTGGACGTCGCCCTGCGACATCGCGTCGCCGTCGTAGAACTTGGCGTCGCTGATGATCATGCCGGGATCGAAGTCGCTCCCGGTCGCGGCCCCCGCGGGTTCCGCCCCCTGCCCCACCACGCCCGTGCCGATCAGGCCGACGCCGAGCGCCACCGCCCAGACGGCCAGGCAGGCGATGAGCCTGGATCCTCGGCGCGCGCGCCTGCTGTGGTCCACCCCGTCGTCGGCCAATGCATCCCCTTGCGTCCCCGTGCAGTCCTGTGATTCTCACATGTCGACGAGGCGCCCTCCCGCCGCGATGCGGCGAGAGGGCGCCTCCCTCGATGGTCTGCGGCGGATCGCCGGCGACGACTAGCGCGCCCGGCGGCCTGCCGGCGGCTGGTCGACGCCGAAGGTGCGCGCCCAGGCCTCGGGGCTCGTGACGGTGGGCAGCGCCGCGCGGTACGCCGCCTTCAGCTGAGGCCAGCGCGCGAGGATGCGCCACCGGAGGACGATGCTCGTCCACAGCATGCGGCGGAACATCGCGGGGTCGCGACGGTGCAGGAGCGCGGCGGAGCCCTCGGCGTTGGAGACCAGCACGCTGTCGAACGACGGGACCACCCACCAGCGGGCGTCCTCGAAGGACAGGTGCGCCTCCGGGCCGCGGCTCGCCGCCGGGCTGATCGGCGAGAGCGCGTGACGGGCGACCGTCCGGGCCAGCCACACCATGCGCGCGAGCCCGGCGGGCGCTCCGCCTCCACGCCGACGCTGGGGCTTTTCGGCGGCGACGATCTCGGGGAGGGACGCGCGATCCCGGATCGGCACGCCGTCCGAGAAGCCCTGCGCGAGCTCGCGGGTGCGGGCGAGCCGGGTCACCATGTCCTGGTGCAGGCCGCGGGGCCCCCGGAGGATGTTCCGGTACGCCTCGTGCCGGGCGGCCAGCGCGAAGTACTGCATGGAGACGAGGTGCCGGACGTCGGTGGCGAGGTTCGCCGTGAGGAAGCGCCCGCCGCGCTCGTAGGGCGAGTGCAGCAGCGCCGCGATGAGCCGGTTGCGCGCGTGGAAGAACGCCTGCCAGTCCTGCGAGTCGTCCTTGTCGACCCACGAGACGTGCCACACGGCCGCGCCCGGCAGCGTGACGGTCGGCACGCCGACCTCCCGTGCCCGGAGCGCGTACTCGGCGTCGTCCCACTTGATGAAGACCGGCAGCGAGAGGCCGATCCGCTTGATGGTGGAGACGGGGATGAGGCACATCCACCACCCGTTGTACTCGGCGTCGACGCGGCGGTGCATCCAGCGCGTCTGGCGGAGGTTCGAGGCGCTGAAGTCGTGGCGCGTCGGCGTGACCGGGCCCCACATGAAGTTGTGCATGTCGAAGCCCTCGGCGTACGCGTGGAGCTTGCTCTTGTCGTACATGTCGAACATGTGGCCGCCGACGATGGTGGGCGTCCGGGCGTAGTCCGCGAACTTGACCGCGCGTCGGATGCTCTCGGGCTCGAGCGTGATGTCGTCGTCCATGACGAGGACGTAGTCGCTCGCGCCCTCCTTGAGGGTCTCGTACATGCCCCGCGAGAACCCGCCGGAGCCGCCGAGGTTCGCCTGGTCGATGACGCGGAGCTTCTCGCCGAGGAGCTCCTGCGCCCGCGGGAACGCGGGCTGGTCGGCGACCTTCTGGGTGCCCTGGTCGGTGACGTAGACGTGGTCGAGGAGCGCGGCCACGTCGGGCTTGCCGCCGATGTCGGTGAGGAGCTTCACGCAGTACTCGGCCCGGTTGAGGGTCGTGATCGCGATGCTGACGGACCCGGCGGCACCCGCGGTCGGCTCCGTCCCCGCGGGGGCGTACCAGCCGGCCTCGACGAGCGCGAAGTCCGCCTCCTCGCCCATGAGGTCGAACCAGTACCAGCCGCCATCGGCGAAGTAGGTGAAGGGGAGCTCGAAGCGCGAGGTGGTGGGACCGGAGACGGCGGCGCCGTCGACCTTCTGGATCACGCCGCGGGCGTTCGAGCGGTAGACGATGACCTGGCCCTCGCCGCTGGTCTCGACCTCGAGGACGACGCCGTCGAGCGTCGTGCTCGCCCGCCAGTAGGAGGCGGGGAAGGCGTTGAAGTACGTGCCGAAGGACACCTTGCGGCGGTGGGGCACCTGGAAGCCCCGGTCGCCCGTGATGGCGCTGATGATGCCCATGTCGCTGAGACGGACGACGGCGGTGCTCGCGTCCGGCTCGACCACGCGGAGCGAGGACCGGCGGCGCTTCTCCGGCGCGACGGGGATGCTCGTCCAGTAGTCCGCGTCCACGTAGAGCGGGACGATGTCCGGGTCGTGCTCGGACGGCAGGATGACGCGCTGGATCAGGTCGAGCCCGGCGGGTGCGCCCGCGAGGTCGGCGGCCATCAGGAGGCGTCCTTCGCGAGGACGGGCTTCAGCTTGTTCTCGTACATCGAGAGGGCCGCGCCGATGGCCATGTGCATGTCGAGGTACTGGTACGTGCCGAGGCGGCCGCCGAAGAAGACGCCCTCCTCCTGCTTGGCGAGCTCGCGGTACTTGAGCAGCCCCTCGCGGTCGGCCGCGGTGTTGACCGGGTAGTACGGCTCGTCGTCGCCCTCGGCGAAGCGCGAGTACTCGCGCATGATCACCGTCTTGTCGGCCGGCGCCTCCCGCTCGGGGTGGAAGTGGCGGAACTCGTGGATGCGCGTGTACGGCACGTCGGAGTCGGCGTAGTTCATGACGGGCGTGCCCTGGAAGTCGCCGACCGGGAGCACCTCGCGCTCGAAGTCGAGCGTGCGCCACGACAGCGCGCCCTCCGAGTAGCCGAAGTACCGGTCGATGGCGCCCGTGTAGACGACGGGGACCCGGCCCACGACCGAGGCCCGGTTGACCTCCTGCGTCTCGTCGAAGAAGTCGGTCTCGAGGCGCACCTCGATGTTCGGGTGGTCCGCCATGCGCTCGAGCCAGGCGGTGTAGCCCTCGACGGGCAGGCCCTCGTGCGTGTCGTTGAAGTAGCGGTTGTCGTACGTGTAGCGCACGGGGAGGCGGCTGATGACCTCGGCGGGCAGGTCCGTGGGATCCGTCTGCCACTGCTTGGCGGTGTAGTCGCGGATGAACGCCTCGTAGAGCGGACGCCCGATGAGGGAGACGCCCTTCTCCTCGAGGTTCCGGGCCTCCCCGGCGTCGAGCTCGGCGGCCTGCTCCGCGATGAGGTCGCGCGCGGCCTGCGGCCCGTGCGCCGAGCGGAAGAACTGGTTGATGGTGCCCAGGTTGATCGGCAGGGGGAACACCTCGCCGCGGTGCTCCGTGTACACGCGGTGCACGTAGGGCGTGAACTCCGTGAAGCGGTTGACGTACTCCCACACGGTCTCGTTGGAGGTGTGGAAGAGGTGGGCGCCGTAGCGGTGCACCTCGATCCCCGTCTCCGGGTCCTTCTCGCTGTACGCGTTGCCGCCGATGTGGTCGCGACGGTCGATGACGAGGACCTTGAGGCCCAGCTCCTCGGCGACGCGCTCCGCGATCGTGAGTCCGAAGAAACCGGATCCGACCACTACGAGATCAGGGCTCATGGCACATTCCTTTGCTGGGTGGCGCCCGTCGGGCGCTCGAGGGGACTGGTCAAGGGTAACGGGGGTTCAGCCGCGGGCCCGCGAGGCGGTCCGGTCGCGCGTGATGAGCCGGCGGTACAGGCCGCGCCGCACGGCCTCCGGGATCAGGCGGTAGCTGCCGCGGACGGCCACGTTGCGGAGCGCCTGCGCGAGGGACGTGAACCGGCGGCGGCGGAACTCCTCGCTGCAGGAGCAGCTCCGCGCGCAGCTGCGCGACGCCGCCGCGCCGGGCGTACGCCCCGGCGCTGACGCGGTACATGACGAGGGGGTCCGGCAGGTTGTCCACCCGGGCACCGGACTGGATCATGCGGGCGAAGAGGTAGTAGTCCTCCATGAGCCCGATGGGGAGTACCTGCCCGCGCGCTGCACCGCGGCGCGGCGGTACACCACCGTCGGGTGGTTGAACGGGTCGTGGAAGCGCGCGTAGCGGGAGATCGCGTCGGCTCCGACCGGAGGGGTGCGCCGGCCCGCGATGGTGCCGACCTCGTCCGCGAACTCGTACATCCCCGTGCCGACGAGGTCGAGGCCGCTGGAGATGAGCTCCAGCTGGCGCGCGAAGCGCTCCGGGAGGCTGATGTCGTCCGCGTCCATCCGTGCGACCACGTCGTGCGCGCACGCCTCGAGCCCGCGCTCCAGGGCGTAGGCGAGGCCCATGTTGCGGGCGAGCTCGACGGTCACGACGGGGACGGGCGAGGCGTCGGCGCAGCTCCGCCATCGTGCGCGCGAGCTCCGCGGACACCGGCCCGTCTCGGACGACGACGACCTCGTCCGGCCGCAGCGTCTGGTCGTCCACGCTGCTGCGGAACGCACGGCGGAGGAACTCGGGACGATCGCCGCGGTACACGGGGAGGAGGAGCGAGAAGGCCTCGGTGGGCATGCGCGTCCCCTCTGCTGCCTGCGCAGCCTCACGTCCGTTGGATCGACGGGCCCGGCCGCGTGGGCCGCGGGCGTCGAGCGGCCCAGTGTACCCGGGGCGCGACGGGGAACCGACGGAGGCGTTCCCACGCCATGCGAGGAGCCCACGGGGGCCCGATGCCCGGCTGATAGCATCAGCGCCCGTGCCCTCCCCCGCCTCCCCGCCCCGGATCGATGCGCGGAGGCCTCCGGGGCCGTTGACGTCGACGGCCGCCGTAGCGGTCGCGGTCCTCCTCTTCCTCCTCACCCAGGTCGGGATGCTCGTGCATCGGACGGGCGACGTCGTCCGCACGTTCCGCGACTACTTCGTCTACGACCAGCTGTCGTACCTCTCCATGGTCGTCAACTTCGCCCGTGGCGACTTCGCGTCCGTCGAGCCGTTCACCGAGACCGGGCGCAACACCTACCCGCACCTCTACTACCTTGTGCTCGGCGCCGTCGGGCACGTCACGGGCCTCGGACCCGTCGAGGCGTGGAACGTCGTGGGCACCGCGCTGCAGGCGGCCCTCGTCGCCGCCATCGGGATCGCTTGCATCCGCGTGACGGGTCGCGCCTGGACCGGCGTCCTCGGCTTCGCGCCGCTGCTCGTCGGGACCTTCGCGTGGACGCAGGGGCCGGGCGCGTGGTACTGGCAGATGAGCTCCCACGCGGTGCTGTGGGGACCGTTCGGCGTGCTGTTCACCCTCAACGGCGAGGCTGCCGCGCTCTCCGTCGCCGGCATCGCGTTCCTCGGGGCGCTCGTGCCCTTCCTCCGCGGCTCGTCGCGCCGCGCCCGCCTGATCGCGATGACGGCGGTCGCCGTCGTCCTGGGCGGGCTGCTCAACGTGCACGTCTACTCGTTCCTGGCAACCGTGTTCCTCGCGTCCTACGTCGTCGCGGCGTACGCCGTTCTGGAGCGCCCCCGTCGCCGCCTCCTCGTGCTGTCCGCCGTGATGGTGCCGGCCTCGCTCGCGCTCGCGGTCGTCGTCGCGTCCGCCGTCGGGCCGCTGCCCGCGTTCGTGGTCGGGCTCCTCCCCACCGTGCCGGGGCTGCTGGCCACCATCGGGCGCACCCGCGGCCGTGCCCTGGTGCCCATGGGCGCCGCGCTCGCCGCGACGCTCCCCCAGCTCATCGCGACCGCGCTCGCCGCGGCGGCCGACGATCCGTTCCTCTCCTACCGCGTCGCGTCGAGCAAGGACCTGGGCGTGGACCTGCCCCTCGGTCCCCTCGCCGGGGCCGCGCTCATCGTGCCGCTCGTCGTCATCCTCGTCGCGGGCATCCGCGCCCGCCGCACGGTGTGGACCGCCTACGCCGGCGGCGCGATGCTCACCTGGGCGATCACGTCGACCAACGACCTCTGGAAGGCGAACCAGGAGCCGTACCGTCTGTGGATCGACTCGTTCCTGCTCATCGCCGTGACGATCGTGCCGGTGCTGCTCGACGTGGCCGTGCGCACCCTCGCCCCTCGCGGTGACGTCGGCGTCCGCCCCGACGCCCGCACCCCGGCGGTCGCGCGATCCCGGGACGCCCGAAGGAGCCGCACGGTCGTCTCCGTCTGCGCGCTGCTCATCGTCGCCGTGGGCGTCACGAGCGCGATCGACTGGGTGCGCTTCTTCGGCGCAGGCCGGGACCTGCGTCAGATCACGTTCGCCGTCCCCGTGGACCGAGCGGTAGCCGACGTCACCGCGGGCGCGGCCGACGGGCTCATCGCGGTCGGACCGTGCCTCGACCCGCAGATCGTCAAGGTCGACGCAGGTCGCGCCATCGCCCACTACAACCTCGGGATGGCATGGCCGGCGGACCGCGAGGCGGTCGACCGCGTGCGCGCATCCGCCGCGGAGGGCCGCATCGACGTCGAGGCTGCACGGCAGGCGGGGGTGACGTGGCTCGTGGCGGACTCCGCGTGCACGGCCGGGGCCGACCCGGCATCCGATCCCGGCCTCGTCGAGACCGACGGGGTCGTCTACGACGATGCGACGGGCGACCGCGCCGTCCTGTACCGCATCGCCGGATGACTCGGGGCCGGTCGATAAGCTCGTCCACGGCCCGACCGACGCCTCCCGCGACCCGGGACCGAGACCGAGAACCGAGGATTGAACCGACCGTGACTCCCACGCCCGCCCGCCCGCTCGTCAGCTTCGTCCTCCCCTCGTACAACGAGGCGGGCAGCGTCGACCTCTTCTACCGCACCCTCGTCGACACGGTCGAGGAGGCCGACCTGGACGTCGACATGGAGCTCATCTACGTCAACGACGGCTCCCGGGACGACACGCTGCAGAAGCTCCTGGCCATCGCCGCCGAGGACGACCGCGTCCAGGTCATCGACTTCTCCCGCAACTTCGGTCATCAGATCGCCGTCACGGCTGGCCTCGACCACGCCCGCGGGGACGCAGCGGTCATCATGGACACGGACCTGCAGGATCCCCCGCGCGTCGCCGTGGAACTCATCCGCACCTGGCGCGAGGGCTACAACGTCGTCTACGCGCAGCGCCGGACACGCAAGGACACCTTCTTCAAGAAGGTGACGGCCGACGTCTTCTACCGGGTCCTCCAGCTGGTCGCCGAGATCGAGATCCCGCGGAACACGGGTGACTTCCGGCTCATCGACCGCAAGGTCATCGACGCGATCCGCCGCTTCCCCGAGCGCAACCGCTTCCTGCGCGGGATGGTGTCGTACGTCGGGTTCCGGCAGACGAGCGTCCAGTTCGACCGCGACGAGCGTCACGCCGGCGAGACCGGCTATCCGCTGCGGAAGATGCTCAAGTTCGCCGCCGACGGCATCCTCGGCTTCTCCACGTTCCCGCTCAAGCTCATCCAGCTCGTGGGCTGGATCGTCTCCGCGATCAGCGCGCTCCTGGTCGTCTACGTGCTGATCAGCCGCCTCGTCGCTCCCGAGAACACGGTGCCGGGCTGGACGTTCACGGTCATCGCCATCCTCTTCGTGGGCGGTGTCCAGATCATCATGCTGAGCGTGCTCGGGAGCTACCTCGGGCGCGTCTACGACGAGGTGCAGAACCGTCCGCTCTACCTGATCGACACCCACCACGGTGCGCGACCGCATCAGAAGACGGTGGCCGTCGATCCGCTGCGCCCGGAGGTGTGAGAACCACGTCCGGGGCGGCAGGCCCGCGCCCCGACCGCGCGGTCACGCCCGCCCGGCGCCCCGCTCCAGTCGCTTCACGCCGTCGGTGATCGGGCCGAGGCCGGACAGCACGACGGCGGAGGCCCGTGGGCCGCGGGCGAGGCCGTCAGCCAGCCCCCGGCGCAAGCCGTCGGCGAGCACGGCACGGGCCGACGAGCGTCGGAAGGTCCGTGTCCAGGAGCGGGTGGCGGCACCGGCGTAGAGGATCCGCTCGAGGGGCGACAGCGCACGGCTGCGGGTGAGCAGCCACACCTTGTTGCGCACCTCGAAGTAGAACCGCGCCCCCGGATCGACGTCCGTCGACCCGAACGTGCGGGTCCGGTGCTCCACCGTGCTGTCCCGCACGAGGTACCCGCGACCCTCGCGGAGCACGCGCGTGCTGTACTCGAAGTCGTCGTTCCAGAGGAAGTAGTCGGCGACGGGGAGGCCGTGTCGGCGGACGGCGTCGCCCTCGATCATGAAGGACACGAACGAGGCCGAACGCACTGGCGTGCACCCGTGCTCGGCGGCGCGCTCGCGTTCTCGGCGCCGCGAGGAGGGCCGCGCGCGGGGGGTGTTCATGGGGTGGGGTCGACCGTCCACCCAGCGCACCGCGGACGCGAGGACCGCGGTCCGGGCCGGCGCCGCCGCCCGTGCGCGCAACAGGGCGGCGAGCGCGCCAGGGTCCGGGACGGTGTCGTCGTCCATGAGCCACACGACGTCGGCGTCGTGGGCGTGGAGGGCGCGTTCGATCCCGACGGCGAAGCCGCCTGCGCCACCGGTGTTGCGCATGAGCCGCGTCAGGTGGACGGCCGGGAACAGGGAGGCGACGGCGTCCGGCGATCCGTCGGTCGAGGCGTTGTCGATGACGACGACCGCGTCGGGCTGCCGGGTCTGCCGTTCCAGAGCAGCGAGCGTCTCCGTCACCAGCTCACGACGGTCGTAGGCGACGACGACCACGACGACGCGTGGCTCGCGGCGCGTCACGCGCGCACCTCGGCCGCCGGCGAGGACGTCACGGCACGTCGACGGTGCCGTGCACGGAAGCGGTGCACCTCGATCACGCCCAGGCCGAGGAGCACGAGGATCCCGGCGAGGGACTGGACCTGCCATCCGGGGCTTCGGAAGGTCACGTCCACGACGTCCCCGGGGCTCGCGCCGTCGAGGTCAACGCGGGTGAGGAACCCGGCGACGGGCTCCGCTTGCACCTCGCCCTCCGACGCGCTGTAGCCGGGCCAGGGGATGCGGCTGAGCGCGACGGAGCCACCGTCCGCCGGCACCTCGTCCACGCGGAATCGGACTCCGGAGTCGTCCCTGTCGACCTCCGTGACGCGGGTTCCGTCGGACTGCCACACCACGCCGCCCGCCGTCGGCAGCGGCTCATCGCGGACGAGGAGACGGGTCAGCGCCGTGTCGGACGCCACGTGCCAGCCGTCCGGCACCCGGGACCAGCCGGCGTCGGTCGGGAAGGACTCCTTGATGAGCTGGATCGAGCTCACGGAGAGCAGGTCGACGTACCGCTCGCCGGTCTGCGGCTCGATCGTGAAGAGACGGGAGAACAGCTGGTAGCAGGTGTACCCGTTGTACGCCATGCACAGGGTGTCCTGGTAGGCGGGGAAGTAGACGGAGGAGTAGGCGTTCTGCACCTGGGCGGGATTGACGTACCAGAGGTTCGCGACGAGGGTGTCGGCCCACTGACGGCGTTCGGCTGCGTCGTCCGCGACGGTCCCCACGACGAGCACGTCACCCTCGGCTCCCGTCAGCTGCCGCTGGTAGTCCGCGACGTCCGCGGGGACGTCGTAGTTCCGCAGCGGCGAGCTGGGATGCGCGAGATGCTGAGGGACGAGGAACAGCAGCGTGCCGGCGATGGCCAGCACGGCGAGCATCCGGGTGACCGCGTCCCCCGCCACGGGCGTCACGGTGTCCGGAGCCACCGCACGCCGCCGCTGGATGACGAGCGCGGCCAGGAGGACCCCGGCGATCGAGGCGACGGCCGCCAGGACGATGACCTTCCAATAGGCGGGCGTCTGGCTGTCGGTCAAGGCGGAGCTCGCCACGACGAAGCCCACCGCGAACAGGACACGGCGGCGCGTCACGCGCGCGACGCGCGCCCGGCCGAGCGCGAGCGCCGTGATGAGGAGCACCGCCAGCGTCAGGTACGGCATCATCCGCACCGGGAAGCGGAACACCGCGAAGTCGCTGGGCAGGAGGACACCGATGGTCGCGGCCACCAGCACCACGAGGATCCCGCGACGCGACCTCGAGCGGAGCAGGCGAACGAGCCGGGACCAGTCGACGAATGCGAGGAGCGGCAGGAACCAGGCGATGTACAGCATGGGGACGAGCGGGAAGTAGCGGTCGAAGATGTAGATCTGCGGGCTCCCCACCGGGGTGCTCGAGGTGAACAGGCCGCTGAGGTTCACGGTCAGGAGGCCGGTGTTGATGATGCCGTCGGTCCGTCCCGTCACGGGTGCGGTGAGGAGGCCGGGCAGGTGCACGATCACGGCGAACGACCCCAGCGCGACCGACAGCCAGAACGCCCGGAGGACCATGCCGGGCCTCTTCAACCGCCACGCCTCGAACAGGGTGGACCCGAGGACGAGCCCGAGGAAGATCGTCGCCGCGGCATAGCTGAACCCGATGAGCGTGGCCCCGACGATCACCGCGGGGACGGCCGACCGGCCGAGGAGCGCCGTGCGCCGGGCGAGGGCCCAGGCGAGGGGCCAGAGGCAGTACGCCATGAGGCCGTTCGCCCAGGACGGCGCGTCCATGTACAGGGTGAAGCCGGCGAGCGGCGCGGCGATGCCGGTGACGGCGGCCCACGACCGCGGTATGCCGAAGGTGCGGGCGAGAAGCTGCGCACCGAGCCCGGCCACGACGAGGAAGACCAGCTTGACGAGGGTCACGTAGACCACGGCGTCGGGCAGCTGGTGGGAACCCACTCCGATGAGCCACAGCGCCGGGCTGAACAGACCCCATGCACCCTCGGCGAGGTAGTTGCCGGACTGCCAGACCTGGGGCACGACGAGGGCCCACTCGCCGGCGAGCACGCGGTTGCCGATCTCGTACCACTGGCCGAACAAGCCCGACTGGCTGTCGTCCACGAAGTAGTAGCCGGGATCCACGAGCAGGGGGATGACGGCGCCCACCAGGACGCCGACCACGACCACCAGGGGCCACACGGCTCTCTTCGACACGTTCAGCTGGTACCTCCACACGTTGACGCCGGCTCCGACCGGCGACTGCGGTCCGACGGAGCGCCGGGACCCTGCGCCGGCGGACGATCCCGCCCTGGGCGCCCGGAAGCCTCCCTCAGGGTATACGCTGCCGCCGCCGCCGAGCCGGGACGCGCACTCGCTCACGGCGCCGGAGCCGGAGCCCCGCACGGGCGGCGTGAGACGATGGTCCCGTCTCCCTCCGCCGCGACCCGCGCTCCCCTCCGGGAGGCCGAAGCGGGGCGCGGGCGCCAGCCCCCAATCAGATCCGGAGCCCCCGTGTCCGACACCCCGCGCGTCCATCGTCATCCCCGCGTACAACAACGCCGACTACCTCGAGGAGACTGATCGCGTCCGTCCTCGCGCAGACCTACACGGACTTCGAGGTGGCGATCGCCGACCACTCGTCGACCGACGGCACGGGCAGGCGTCATGGCCCGCTACGCGGACGACCCCGCGCTTCCGGCTGCTCACGACCGAGGCGGGAGGAGGGGCCCTCCGCAACTGGAACCGCGTGAGCCAGGAGGGCCCGCGGCGAGCTGATCAAGCTCGTGTGCGGCGATGACCTCCTCTACCCGACCATCCTCGAACGCCAGGTCGCCGAGATCGACGCCTCACGGCCTCGGTGGTGCTCGTCGCCTCGCCGCGCGACATCGTCGACGCGGACAGCCGACCGGTGGTCCGCGACCACGGCGTCTCCGGGGCGCGCATCGCCATGTCCGGCGCCGCCGCGGTGCGCCGGACCATCCGCTCCGGCACCAACATGTTCGGCGAGCCCGGCTGCGTCCGCATGCGCCGCGCCGACCTCGAGGCCGTCGGCTGGTGGGACTCCCGCTGGCCGTACCTCATCGACGAGACCACGTACGCGAAGGTGCTGCTCCGCGGCGACTTCGCCTCGGTCGGCCCGAAGGCCCTCGCGGGCTTCCGCATCTCCGACTCCCAGTGGAAGCGCACGGCTTGCCGGTGAGCAGGCCAGCGCGGCGGCCGGCTTCCACCGCCGGGCGCTCGACGCGCATCCCGGCGTCGTCTCTCGCTCGGATGTGCGGCTCGGCGATCTGATGGCCCGGGCGAAGGCGCTGTCGCGCCGCCTCGTGTACCTCTATCGCGGGCGTCGCATGTCGCGGTCGACGGGAAGCTGATCCGGGGTCTGCGCCGGCCCGGCGACCCCGTCGGCTTCCTGCGCCGCTACTGCTCCAGCAGCGTGACCAGGTACCGCCCGTACCCGCTCTTGATGAGCGGACGTGCGAGCGCCTCGAGCGCGTCGCGGTCGATCCAGCCGGCGCGGTACGCGATCTCCTCGATGCAGCCGATCTTGAAGCCCTGGCGGTCCTCGATGACCTTCACGTACTCGGAGGCCTGCATCATGCTCTCGAACGTGCCGGTGTCGAGCCAGGCTGTGCCGCGGTCGAGCACCTGCACGCGCAGGCGTCCCGCCTGGAGGTAGTGGTCATTGACGGTCGTGATCTCGAGCTCGCCGCGCTCGCTCGGCTCGATGGACTTCGCGATCTCGACCACGTCGTTGTCGAAGAAGTAGAGGCCGGGCACCGCGTAGGCGCTCTTCGGCTTCGCCGGCTTCTCCTCGATGGAGACGGCCGTGAAGTCGTCGTCGAACTCCACGACGCCGTAGGCCGTCGGGTCGGCCACGTGGTACGCGAAGATCAGCGCGCCGTCGATCTCGGTGTTCTTGCGCAGGCTCGTGCCGAGGCCCGCGCCGTGGAAGATGTTGTCGCCGAGCACCAGCGCCACCGAGTCGTCCCCGATGAACTCCTCGCCGATGACGAACGCCTGCGCCAGGCCGTCGGGCGAGGGCTGCACGGCGTACTCGATGCGCATGCCGAGGTGCGAGCCGTCGCCCAGCAGCGCTCGGAACTGGTCGTCGTACTCGGGCGTCGTGATGATGAGCACCTCGCGGATGTCCGCCATCATCAGCGTCGACAGGGGGTAGTAGATCATCGGCTTGTCGTAGATCGGCATCAGCTGCTTGCTGATGCCCTTCGTGATCGGCCACAACCGCGTGCCGGAACCGCCGGCCAGGATGATGCCCTTCACGGGATCAGCTCACCTTCTGGGAGTCTGGCGGAAGGCACGCATGTCCGACCAGGCGGGGAGGAGCCCGGCGGCTGCCGCCTCGGCGAGGGTGGGCGCCTCGAGGTCCTTCGGGGAGAGCAGCGCCTCGCCGGCCTCCTCGGGGAAGCGGAGCTCGAGGTCGGGGTCGAGCGGCGTGATGCCGTGCTCGGCCGCCGGGTTGTAGACGTCGCTCACGAGGTACGTGACGGCGGCGTCGTCGGTCAGCGCGACGAAGCAGTGGCCGAGGCCCTCGGAGATGTAGACCGCCTTGTGGGTCTCGGTGTCGAGGCGCGCGCTGTCCCACTGGCCGAAGGTCGGCGAGCCCACGCGGATGTCCACGATGAAGTCGAGCACGGCGCCGGAGACGGCCTTCACGTGCTTGGCCTGGCCGCGCGGGACGTCGGCGAAGTGGACGCCGCGGACGACGCCCCGCCTCGACACGCTCATGTTCGCCTGGCGGAGGTCGAGCGGGTGGCCGACCGCCTCCTGGATCTCGTCGAACCGGTACCACTCGAGGAACACGCCCCGGTCGTCGGTGCGCTGGACGGGGGTGAGCTCGTACGCGTCGGGTACGGCGAGTTCGCGGATCTGCACGGGTCGGAGTCTCACAACGGGCCTCTCAGCGGCCCGGCGCGCGGTCCTCGCGCGGGCGGCGGAAGGAGAACCAGCGGTGGCCGACGTAGCTGATGACCGTGATGACCGCCACGATGACCGCCTGCGCCAGGAGCCGCGGCACCCCGGCGGCGACGAGCAGCGGGAGCGAGACCGCGTTCAGGGAGATCGACACGACGTACACCGAGGCGAACCGGGCGAGGTCGCGGAGGACGTGGCCGCGGACGCGGAAGACGAGCCGGCGGTAGAGCACGAACGCCACGAGGACGGCCACGGCGTAGCTGCCCGCCAGGGGGACCAGCGAGCCGAGCACCGGCAGGCCGGCGGCGTCGAGCGCGCGTCCGGCGGTCGCCGCGAGGCCGGCGAACAGGAGGAAGGAGAATGCGGTGTTGAAGGCGCCGACGAGCAGGAACGCCACGCGCTCGTCGCGGAGGAGCGCGCGGATGCGGGAGTCGGCCATGCAGCGATCATGCCGCGCCCGACCGCCCTCCCGCACGGGGACGTGGCCCGCGCGGCCGCCGCCGGTACACTCGCAGGCGATCCGCCCCCGAACAACGCGGACTCTCCCCGACGTCGGCCCACCCGCCCGGCGTCTCGACGACAGGACGTATCCCCATGAGGATCCTCGTGACCGGCGGCGCCGGCTTCATCGGCTCCAACTTCGTGCGCCACGCGCTCCAGGACCACTACGCCGGGCTGGAGGGCGCCGACGTGATCGTGCTCGACGCGCTCACCTACTCCGGCAACCTCGAGAACCTGGCCCCCGTCAGCGACTCGCCGCGGTACACGTTCGTGCACGGCGACATCCGCGACGACGCCGTGCTCGACGAGTGGATCCCGAAGGTCGACGCGGTCGTGCACTTCGCCGCCGAGAGCCACGTCGACCGCTCCGTGCGCGACGCCAGCATCTTCGTCGAGACGAACGTGCTCGGCACGCAGAAGCTCCTGGACGCCGCCCTCCGCCACGACCTGAAGCGCTTCGTGCACGTCTCCACCGACGAGGTCTACGGGTCCATCGCCGAGGGCTCGTGGGACGAGGAGCGGCCGCTCGAGCCCAACTCCCCCTACTCCGCGTCGAAGGCCGGCAGCGACCTGCTCGCCCGCTCGTACCACCGCACCCACGGGCTGAACGTGTCCATCACGCGCTGCTCCAACAACTACGGGCCGTACCACTTCCCCGAGAAGGTCATCCCGCTGTTCGTCACGAACCTCATCGACGACCGGCACGTCCCGCTCTACGGCGAGGGCCTGAACATCCGCGACTGGCTGCACGTGGACGACCACTGCCGCGGCATCGCGCTCGTGCTCGTGCAGGGCGCGCCCGGCGAGATCTACAACATCGGCGGCGGGACCGAGCTCACCAACCGCGAGCTGACGCAGCTCCTCCTCGACGCCACCGGCCGCGACTGGTCGTACGTCGACCGCGTCGAGGACCGCAAGGGCCACGACCTCCGCTACTCCGTCGACATCTCCAAGATCCAGCGCGAGCTCGGCTACGCGCCCCAGGTGCCGTTCGAGCAGGGCCTCGCCGACGTCGTGCAGTGGTACCGGGACAACCGCTCCTGGTGGGAGCCGCTGAAGCAGCGCGCCGAGCTGCCCGCGTGAGCCGGATCCTCGTCACCGGCGCCCGCGGGATGCTCGGTCAGGACCTTCCTGCCGGCCCTCGCCGGCCACGACGTGACCGCGCCCACGCGCTCCGAGCTGGACATCGCCGACGAGGCCGCGGTCCGTGCCGCGGTCGCCGGCCACGACGTGGTCGTGAACCTCGCGGCGTACACCGCGGTCGACGCGGCCGAGGAGCACGAGGAGGAGGCCCGCGTCGTCAACGCGACGGGCGCCGGCGTCCTCGCACGGGCCGCGGCCGGGGCGGGCGCCCGCATCGTGCACGTGTCCACCGACTACGTGTTCGACGGATCCGCCGTCGCGCCGTACCCGGAGGACGCCCCGCACGCTCCCGTCTCCGCCTACGGGCGCACCAAGGCCGAGGGTGAGCGGCTCGTGCTCGCGGGCCACCCGGCGGGCGCGAGCGTGGTGCGCACCGCCTGGCTGTACGGCGCGGGCGGCCCGAGCTTCCCGTCCACCATGCTGCGGCTCGCGCAGACGCACGACACGGTCTCCGTCGTCGACGACCAGCGCGGGCAGCCGACGTGGACGGTCGACCTCGCGGCGCGCCTCGTCGAGCTCGTCGAGGCCGGCGCGCCCGCGGGGGTCTTCCACGGGACGTCGTCGGGCGTCGCCACCTGGTACGACCTGGCGCGTGCCGTCTTCGCCGAGGCGGGACTCGATCCCGAGCGCGTGCGGCCCACCGACAGCGCGTCCTTCGTGCGGCCGGCGCCCCGTCCGCGTACTCCGTGCTCGGCCACGACGGCTGGGCGCGCGTGGGGCTCGCCCCGCTGCGGGACTGGCGGGAGGCGCTGTCCGACGCCGCGGCCCACGGCGTCCTCCGGGCACCCTGACGGCTACACTCGTGTCCGGTCCGATCCCGGATGCCGTCCCCGTCCCCGCTCCGCGCCCCGCGCGGGCCCCACGCAGTCCGAAGGGCACCACCGACGTGTCGAGCATGACGAGTTCCGAGGCGCGGGAGTTCTCGAGGCCCGGCACGGGTGCGGGCCTCCTCGACGTCTACCGTCGCCGCTACCTCCTCTCCCTGCTCGTGCGCAAGGAGGTGCAGGTCCGGTATCGCGGCTCGGTGCTCGGATGGCTGTGGTCGTACGTGAAGCCGGCGGCGCAGTTCGCGGTGTTCTTCGTGGCCATGGGCATCTTCCTGCAGCTCAACCGCAACCAGGTCAACTACCCCGTCTACCTGTTCTCCGGGATCATCCTCATCAACTTCTACACGGAGGCGTTCTCCAACTCGACGAAGTCGCTCGTCGACAACGGGGCGCTGATCAAGAAGATCTACCTGCCGCGGGAGCTGTTCCCGGTCTCCAGCACGTTCGTGGCGCTCGTGAACTTCCTGCCGCAGCTGGTGATCCTGCTGGTCGTCTGCCTCTTCGTCGGGTGGGCGCCCACGCCCGTGCAGGTCCTCGGGATCCTGCTGGGCATCGCCATCATCGGCACCCTGGCCATCGGCCTCGGCATGCTGTTCGGCGCCGCCAACGTGTCGTTCCGCGACTCGCAGAACTTCGTGGAGCTCATCGTCATGGTCGTGGTCTGGGCCTCGCCGGTCCTATACCCGTACGGGCAGGTCCGAAGTGCTCCCCGACTGGATGCTCGTGGTCTACCAGCTGAACCCCGTCACTGCCGCGGTCGAGCTCTTCCACGCGGCCTTCTGGTATCCCACAACGGGCGGCACGGGCGAGCTGCCGCCGAACCTCTGGATGTACGGCTTCATCGCCCTCGGCGTCTCGCTCCTGAGCCTCCTGCTCGGGCAGCTCGTCTTCAAGAAGCTGGAGGGGCGCTTTGCCGAGGACCTCTGAGTCGGACGCGCTCCCGCGCATCATCGTGGAGAACGTGCGGAAGTCGTTCCTGCTTCGCCACACGCACTCCATCAAGGAGACCGTCATCGCGGCCGTCCGCCGCAAGCCCCTGGCCTCCACGTTCGACGCACTGGAGGACGTCAGCTTCTCCGTGCGTCCCGGCGGGTCCGGTCGACAGCTGCTCGGGTTCAACGGATCCGGCGAGTCCACGCTGCCTGAAGCTCATCTCCGGCGTCTACCAGCCGGACAGCGGCGAGGTGCTCGCCCGCGGGCGCATGTCAGGGCCTCATCGAGGTGGGCGCGGGCTTCCACCCCGACCTGTCCGGGCGCCGAGGAGAACATCTACCTGAACGCGGCGATCCTCGGCATGGAGCGGCACCGAGATCGATGCGCGCTTCGACCAGATCGTCGCCTTCAGCGAGATCGAGAAGTTCATCGACACCGAGGTCAAGCACTACTCCTCGGGCATGTTCCTCCGGCTCGCGTTCTCGGTCGCCATCCACACCGAGGTCGACATCCTGCTGGTGGACGAGATCCTGTCGGTGGGCGACGAGCCGTTCCAGCGCAAGTGCCTCGCGAAGATCCGCGAGCTGCACGACCAGGGCAAGACCCTCGTGGTCGTGAGCCACGACCTCGACATGGTCTCGGACCTGTGCGAGCGCGGGATCCTCAGTACCAGTCGGGGAAGGTCTGCGCTTCGACGGCCCCTCGAAGGAGGCCGTGGAGCGGATGCGCCAGGGCTGACGTCCGGCGCTCCTCCCTGCCGCCCGCGCCGGCCGTCGGTACGATGGTCCTCCCGCGGGCCGACCCGACACCCGCGCGATGGAGGACCGTGACCACCACGCTGCGCGTGATCATCGACCAGCTGAGCCGGCCCCGCGCCCGGCGGCATCGGCCGCTACGCCGAGGACCTGACGAGCGCCGTGGTCGCCGCCACGCCGAGCGGCTGCGAGGTCGAGGGCGTCGTCTCCGCGATCACGCCGGAGCAGACGGCCGACCTCGAGGCACGGCTGCCGGGGCTCGCCCGCATCACGCGCGTGCCGCTCCCCGCCGTGAGCTCTCCCGCGCATGGCAGCTCGGGCTGCCGACGCCCGGGACGACGGGCATGGTGCACGCTCCGGGCCTCCTGGCGCCGCTCCGACGCCACGACCGGGTCAACACGCACGACCAGATCGTCGCGACCATCCACGACGTCAACGCGTGGACGCACCGAGAGCATAGACGAGCGCCTCCGTCTCCGGGACGAAGGCCATGGCGAAGCGGGCGCGCAAGCACGCCGACGCCGTGGTCGTGCCGTCGCACGCGCTGGCCGACGAGCTCGCGCGGTACGTCGACCTCGGCGACCGGGTGCGGGTGATCGGCGGCGCCGTCAGCCCGCGCATCGCGCTGCCCGAGGACCCGGCCGCCCGCGCCGCGGAGCTCGACCTCCCCGCCGACTACCTGCTCACGGTCGGGAGCCTCGAGCCGCGGAAGGGCGTCCAGGCCCTCGTGCAGGCGCTGGCGCGGCCGGAGACGGGCGACCTCCCCCTCCTCATCGTCGGGCCCGCGACGTGGGGCGACGTCGAGCTCGCCCAGGTGGCGGACGAGGCGGGCGTCGACCCGTCGCGCGTCCGCAGCCTCGGATCCCTCTCGGACGCCGACCTCGCCGTCGCCCTCGACCGCGCCACGGTCTTCGTGCACCCCAGCCTCTCGGAGGGCTTCGGCCTGCCCGTGGTCGAGGCGCTGTCGTTCGGCGCGCCCGTCGTGCACTGGGGACGTCCAGTTCCCGCGCTGCTCGAGGTCGCGGCCGACGCCGGCGTCGTGGTGCCCCGGGACGACCCCGACGGGTATCCCGAGCGCCTGGCCCACGCCATCGGCGGCCTGCTCTCCGACCCAGCCGCCCGCGAGCGCCCTTCGCCGTCGTCGGCCAGGACCGCGCCCGCGCGCATTCAGCTGGCGCGACGCCGCCGAGAAGGTCTGGCAGCTGCACGCCGACCTGTAGGCGCGGCGCGGGTCAGCCCGCGGAGCCCTCGGCGAACCGGTCCTGGATCGCCTGGCGGATCGCCGGGAAGTCCGGGTCCTGCGAGTCGAACCGCGGCGGCACGATCTCCAGGTCGTCGATGGGCTGGCCCTTCGTCTTCAGCGCCAGCTGGGTGAAGTAGCCGAGCATGCCGCGCGGGATGTCGGTCTTGACCACCTGCTGGCCGGCCTCCGCGATCGCGTCGAACTTGGTCAGCACGTTGGCGGGGTCGAACTGCTGGACGACCGCCTGCTGGACCTCGCGCTGGCGCGCCATGCGGTCGTAGTCCGTGGTCTGGTAGCGGGAGCGCGCGTACCAGAGGGCGTGGTAGCCGTCGAGCCGCTGCCTCCCCCGGCTCGATCCACTCGGGGATCGGGACCGGGTTGAGAACTGCTCGTCGTGCCCGGAGCCCATGCCGATGCGCCGCTGCACGTGGATCTCGATGCCGCCGAGCGCGTCGACCATCTCGGAGAAGCCCTGCATGTCGATGAGCGCGTAGTACTGGATCGTCAGCCCGGTGACGCCCTGCACGGCCTCGCGCATCGCCTCGATGCCGGGCAGGCTGCCGCGCTCCACCGCGTCCGGGTAGAGGTCCTGCTTGTAGACCTCCACCTCCGTGTAGATGGAGTTGAGCATGCAGGCGTCCACGTCGCAGCGCCGGTACCCGTCCGGGTAGCGCGCCGCGAGCGGGGAGCCGTCGGAGAACGGCACGTCCTCCATGTCCCGCGGGAGCCCGACCATGGTGGCGCGCCCGGTGTCGGCGTCGATGCTGACGACCGTGATGCTGTCCGGGCGGAGGCCGGCGCGGTCGCTGCCCGCGTCGCCGCCGAGCAGCATGATGTTGTACCGCCCGTCCACCGGCGCCTCGCTGGCGTCATCCCGAAGATCCCGCCGAGTGCGCCGCGGCCGACGCCGACGACGTCGCCGCGTAGGCGGCGGAACCCGCGGTGCCCACCATGAGGAGCACGGAGAGCGCCGCGATGACCGGCCGGGCCCGGGGCGCCACCCGGATGATGCGGGCGAGCCGCAGGGTGTCGAGGGCCAGCACGACCCAGAGCACCGCGTAGGCCGCGAGGACGACCTGCAGCACGACGAGCAGCCACTCCTCGGAGACGAGCTGGATGAGCGCGCCGCGCGCGAAGAGCCCGAGCCCGCCGACGACGACGGCGAGGCCCCAGACGACGAGCGTCGAGGCCAGCCCGATCCGGCCGAGCCGGCGGTTCCCCGCGAGGACCTGAGCGGATCCGGGGATGAGGACGTTCAGGACGACGAGCCACCAGGCCCGGGTGGTCATGATCCGCGGCGACCGGCTGTCCGGGTGCCGGATGGGCTGCGTCAGGCTCACGCGCGCGACGAGACCTTCTGCTGCAGCGCGGCGTTCTTGCGCTCGACGAGCTCGGCGAGCTCGGCGCGGTGGCGCGCGAGGGCGTCGGCGATGCGCTCGTCGGACGTCGAGAGGATCCGCGCGGCGAGGAGCCCCGCGTTCTCCGCGCCGCCGATGGAGACGGTGGCGACCGGGACGCCCGCGGGCATCTGCACGATCGAGAGCAGCGAGTCCATGCCGTCGAGGGTCGCGAGCGGCACAGGGGACCGAGATGACGGGCAGCGTGGTGACCGAGGCGATCATCCCGGGCAGGTGGGCGGCCCCGCCGGCGCCGGCGATGATGACGCGGATCCCCCGCTCGCGCGCGGCCTGCCCGTAGGCGATCATGCGCTCGGGCGTGCGGTGCGCGGACAGGACCTCGACCTCGTGCGCGATGCCGAGGGCGTCGAGCGCGACGGACGCCTTCTCCATCACGTTCCAGTCGGAGTCGGAGCCCATGACGAGGCCGACGAGTGCAGGGGTGTCGGGATTCACGGGCTCCATGCTAGGTGCCGGATCCGCGTGCCCGGCCTCGCCACGCAGCCGCCGCCGCGGGAGTGCGCGCCAGGGACGCCGGTGCGGTCGCGGGTCAGCCCCGGAAGAACGCGGCGGCCGCGCGGGCGCGGTACGCAAGTATCGTCGAGGTCGTCGCCGACCACGGTCACGTGGCCGACCTTGCGGCCGGGCCGGGGCTCCTTGCCGTAGAAGTGGAAGCGGGCCTCGGGCTGGTCCAGAGCGCGCGCGGGTAGCGGTCCGCGACGGTGCCGTCCTCCGGGCCGCCAGGACGTTGATCATGACCGACCAGGGCGCGAGCGGGCGCGGGGAGCCGAGCGGCAGGTCGAGCACGGCGCGCAGGTGCTGCTCGAACTGTCCGGTGGCCCGCCCCGTCCATCGACCAGTGCCCGGTGTTGTGCGGGCGCATGGCCAGCTCGTTGACGAGCAGGCGGCCGTCGACGGTCTCGAACAGCTCGACGGCGAGGACGCCGGTGACGCCGAGGCCCTCCGCGATCCGCGGGCCATCTCCTCGGCCGCCTCGCGGAGCCGGGGGCTCGCCCCGTGCGCCGGCGCGATGACCTCGGCGCACACGCCGTCGCGCTGGATGGACTCGACGACCGGCCACGCGGCGATGTCCCCGGAGGGCCGGCGGGCGACGGACTGGGCGAGCTCGCCGGCGTAGTCCACGAGCTCCTCGGCGAGGAGGGCGTCGCCGGCGCCGAGCGCGGCGAACCAGTCGTCCGCCTCGTCGGCCGACCGCACGACCGCACGCCCTTCCCGTCGTACCCGCCGCGCGGGTGTTCGCCGACCGCGACCCCGCCGTTGTCGGCGAGGAAGGCGGCGAGCGCGGCGCGGTCGGCGACGCGCGCCCACACCGGCACCGGCACGCCCAGCTGCTCCAGCCGCTCGCGCATGAGGAGCTTGTCCTGGGCGACCAGCAGGGCGTCCGGCCCCCGGGTGCACCGCGACGCCCTCGGCGACGAGGGCGCGCAGGACGTGCTGCGGCACGTGCTCGTGGTCGAAGGTGATGACGTCGACCCCGCGTGCGAACTCGCGGACCGCGTCGAGGTCGCGGTAGTCGCCGACGGCGGTCGCGGCGAGGCCCGCGGACATGCCGTCGGCCTCGGCGAGCACGCGGATCCCGATGCCGAGCTCCACGGCGGGGGCGATCATCATCCGGGCGAGCTGGCCGCCGCCGACGACTCCGACGATGGGCGTCATGGTGTGCTCCTCTGCGAAGGTGGGTGGGCGCGAAGGCGCCTGGAGGCGTCGGCGCGACAGCCGCCGCCCGGAACCAGCCGGTAGCATCGTCCGTCTCGCCACCGCCATCCTCCCCATCCAGGACGGACCCCGCCCATGTCCCCCCGCCGCTCCCTCGCGTCGCTCGGCGTCCAGATCGCCCGCTTCGGCCTCGTCGGCGGGCTGGGCTTCCTGGTGGACCTCGGGGTCTTCAACCTCCTCCGCGCGACCGTCTTCCATCCGGACGCCGTCGAGCAGCCGATCCTCGCGAAGGCCGCCTCCACGGTCGTCGCGATCGCCGTGAACTGGGTCGGCAACCGGTACTGGACGTTCGGGGCCGACCGCACCGCGCGGCGCGGCCGGGAGGCGCTCGAGTTCCTCGCCGTCGACCTGGTCGGCATGGCCATCGGCCTCGGCTGCCTCTACGTCTCGCACTACCTGCTCGGCCTCACGTCCCGCTCGCGGACAACGTCTCCGCCAACGTGATGGGCATGGGGCTCGGATCCGCGGTGCGCTTCGTGCTGTACCGGCAGTGGGTGTACTCCCCCGCACGCCGCCACGCGGTCGCGGCGACGGACCTCGACGCGCGGCCGTCCGGCCCCTCCGTCGTGACGGACCCGCGCGCGCAGGGCGCCGTGCAGCCGGAGCGCATCGCCGCTCCCTAGCCGCGCGTGCCGCGGGGTCCGCCCCACGGGCGCGGGCCCGGGGACCTGGTAGGGACCGGCCGGCGACCGGTCAGGACCGCTGCCAGGGCTGGGTGTCGTCCGGCCACGCGGACCGGACGTCGTCCTGCTGCCGCCACGCGACGTCCCCCGGGCGCCCGCGGCGCGACTCCTCCTGGCGGCGCCGCTCGGCCACCATGTTGGCGTTCTCCTCCATGAGGTCCTGCAGGGCCTGCACGACAGCCGGCGGAGGGGACGTCGCGCAGAGGACGACGAGGGGCCTCGAGCCCGGCGTTGATCGTCACGTTGCCGCTGCGGTGCAGGTGCTGCAGCGGTCCGCGACGGAGCGTCACGTCGTAGCCGCGCGAGTGCAGGAGCTCCTGGCGCGTCCGCACGAAGAAGCCGTGCGAGACGACGAGCCGCCGGGTGGTGACCGTGTAGCGGCGGTTGAGCCAGACGAGCACCGGCAGGACCGTGACGAACACGCCCACGCCCGCGAGGGAGACGAGCAGCAGCATGTTCTCCCACCGCTCCGGGAACCACGAGCCGAAGTAGCCGGCGGCGAGGCAGATCGGCGAGGAGCAGGAAGCCGGGAGGGTGAGGGCGCGACCGTGCGGCCGGAGGCGGACGAGGACGCGCTCCGGGTCGGCGGCGACCACCTGCTGGGCCGGCGCGGCGGGCGGGGCGACGGGCCGGCCGAGGCGCGGATCGACGTCGTGCGACGACGTCAGGCGGGCGGCCTCGTCGTCGGCGATGCGCCGGCGCTCCTCCTTCTCGGCCTTGCGCCTGGCCCAGCGCGCCACAGACGGCAGCGCTCGACCGCCCTCCCCGGGTGCGTACCGCTGCGTGTCACCCGTGTGCGCCATGCCTCATTGATACCGCAGATGCGTCACGTCCCCGGCGGCGACAGACGTGACGGCCGGATCCCCGGCGGACTCCACGGTGAGCCGCCCGTCGTCGTCCACCCCCGGTCAGCGCCCGAGCAGCTCCCGCCACCCGGGAGCTCGACGCGGACATCCCGCCCGATGGTCGCACACATCGGCAAGCCGTTCGACGAGGCCGGCAGC